>NZ_JAGHQV010000014.1:0-122484 GCF_017744175.1 Thalassotalea sp. G20_0
TGTTGTCTGTTCAATCTGGCGACCTGCCATGCTCCGCTTTCTTTTGCGTTTGCGGCTGGTTGACGGCTCGTCTCTTCCAGCTTCAGTGGATGTTAACCGGGATACAGTATCTGCGGTTGCTGAGGAGAAAGGTGACTGCATGGTTTGTTTGGAGGTCCTCCCTGTTTCCAATTGGAGAATCGTTTGGGGATGACAACAATAGAGTACGACCTTGTCAGCCCGGTAAAGTTCCGGGCAACCGGTATCAGAGAAGCCTGACCTGTTTTGTCAGGCAGCCTGGTGTGGGATGTGTTACTGGATAGCGCTCCGCTGCAGCTACTCCAGATGAATACACGTCAACTGCCACAGCCTGAAAACTGACGTATTCATAATTTCTGAAAACATAAAAGATCCAGCAGCTTTCACTGCTAAGAAAAATCACTATCACCACCCTGAAAGTTCTGACTATCTTGCCAAATCATGATGTGTCAAAAGATATCTTCTGTGCTTTAGCACCATGGGCAATGGCTTTAAACAAACTGTCCCAGCTATCAATCATTAACGTGGGAAAGAAACTGGTGCTTTTCCTCCATAATCGCTTTCGTGTAGGCTTCCCTGCTTATTTAGTGCTTGTACGAAAACCCATCAGCCCTTGAAAACAGCAGTCTGTGACCCAACTTAATCATTGAAGATTGCCACTGACAGGCTGTTTTCTCACTCATGCGCCAAACCATCAAGCCACAAATGCAGTTAGGTGAGGTCGATATCTCTGCCATCACCTTCAACCCCAAATCCAGAGACGACATACCCCGCCTCTTGCGGGCTTTTCAGCATATCTGGGTCACTCCAGAGCTGAGAGAGCAGGTTTTCCAAGCCCTTGAACGAATGATACCCGCCAGCCGTGACAATGGCCGCCCTGGTATGGATCTCTGGAAAATACTGATTTTTGGCACCCTGCGTCTGACCATCAACTGCGACTATGACCGCCTTCAGGAGCTGGCCAATGAACACGGTACATTGCGGCAAATGCTCGGACACGGGCCGTACTGTACCCACTCTTATCACATCCAGACTTTGCACGATAATATCGCCCTGTTTACCCCGGAAATACTGGACGAGATCAACCAGATTGTGGTCAATGCCGGTCACCAGCTGGTAAAAAAAAAGAAGAGCGGATATGCGCCCGCGCTGACTCGTTTGTCGTAAAAACCAATGCCCACTTTCCAACGGATATTAACCTGCTCTGGGATGCCGTTCGCAAAATGATCGAGAGGGCAGCCTGAATGTTGGTTGGAAACAGCAGGTGCTGATCAAACTCAACAGGACTATCCTTGAACTTTGGCTGTGACATTTGGCATAAGTCAGTTTGATTTTGAGGCTTATGATAACATAAGCCTATTCTCGGTCAGCCTCCTGGGAGGCTGACCGAGAATAGCGCCCGACTAGGAGGCTGTCCGAGAATAGACTGCCCTACTGCGGCGGCAGAAAATTGAGGATAAACAAAAACCGGCAATCAATGCCCGGGCGATTGTAAAACAACCCCCTGAACACTATTTCGCCATAAACATCCGGACACTCTTGATCCGGTTATCTTTCACCTGGAGGATCTCAAAACGGCAATTCTTGATTTTCCAGCACACGCTGGCCTCGGGAATGGCTTCCATCTCTTCCGTAATCAGGCCATTAATGGTTCGGGCATCATCCGTTGGCAGATTCCAGCCCAGCGCCTTGTTAACATCGCGAATGGAGGCTGAACCATCGATGATATAACTGCCATCCCCCTGGGGCGTAATATCCTGACTGCTGTCGGAGACATCGGTGGTAAAGTCACCGACGATCTCCTCAAGAATATCTTCCAGGGTCACCAGGCCCATAATATCGCCGTACTCGTCCACAACCAGGGCGGTTCTCTCCTTGGCCTTCTGGAAATTGAACAACTGGGTATGCAGATGCGTGGATTCCGGAACGTAATACGGTTCAGCGGTTTCCTGCAACAGTGTTGCCTTGTTGACCTTTTCCAGCGTCAGCAATCGGGCAATCTTGCGCATATGAAGTATACCGACAATATTATTGATATCACCGCGATACACCGGCAGGCGGGTATGCTGACAATCCCTTAGCTGATCAATAATCTCTTTAATATCATCCTCAATATCGATACCGTAGACCTCATTTCTGGGTACCATAATGTCATCAACCCGCACTTTCTCCAGGTCAAGAATGCCCAGCAACATGCCACGGCGCTTCTTCGGCAGGCGCAGGCCGGACTCATTCACCAGCGTCCGCAACTCTTCACTGGTCAGCTGATCCTCACCTTCCTGGCCCGGACGTATCCCTAACGGCCTCATCAGCAAAGAGCAGATCCAGTTAACCAGCACCACCATCGGATAGAGCACCTTCAACAGAGGAACCAGTACCATGGATGCAGGAAAGGCCACCTTTTCCGGATACATGGCAGCGATGGTTTTGGGCGTCACCTCACCAAAAATCAGCACAATAAAGGTCAACCCCAGGGTGGCAATAGCAATACCGCTGTCTCCCCAGAGACGGACAGCAATAATGGTGGCCAGGGCAGAGGCCAGAATGTTAACAAAATTGTTGCCGATCAGAATGACCCCAATCAGTCGATCAGGCCTGTCCAGCAGGCTGCTGGTTCTTTTCGCTGCCCGGTTACCCTTGCGGGCAAGGTGCCGGAGACGATAGCGATTGATGGCCATCATCCCGGTTTCCGAACTGGAGAAAAATGCAGAAAACAGCAGAAGAAAAACGAGTGCGCCAATCAATGCGCTTAAGGGTGCTTCACTCAACGAGTTGTCGCCTTTTGTCAGAACCAATGCGGTAAAACCACCTATTTTACCTGCTTCAGGGCGAAGTCCCAAGCCCGGGTGTTTGCCAATATGAAGTGAGCCTGTACTTTTCTGACTTCGTATGGTTACCGAACCATGAAAAACCAACAGGTGCATTGGGCGCTTTGGTTGTAGAGGGAACTCTTAGGGTAGACATTTAGCGCCTACTCCCAGCTTCGGGAAGTTGAAGACGGAACCACGAAGGACACGAAGAGCACAAAAAAGAGTTTGCTTTTCCTTCGTGCTCTTCGTGTCCTTCGTAGTTCCATTCAAAAGCCATTGAAAATAGAGGGGTAAGCTTAATGTCCACCCTAAGAGAGTGAACTAATTAATGGGCGAACTGTCCAAATTATTATTATTCATTCGGTTTAACTTAATCACATCGACACGGCAAGGATTGCCAGAGGAGGTAACAAGCATGGATCCGCTCGGTATTAGAACACTCGACTTTAAAACAATAGATGCAACAAAAGAAAAAGAGTTGCCTGATCAACGTTGTGTTAGTTTATCTAACCAACTGGTTAAGACAGGCACCGCCTTTGCCAGAGACGTTGGAAAAAGTGAAGAGGTAATCCTGCCGGTTATTGTTTCTTGTAATAGGAGCCAAAGGCCGGCAAGTTGTGAGCTGAGCAATAAAACAAGCACGGAAACCCCTGAAAATTCCACACATGGTCAGCGGACTGTGCAAACCCGGCCATCTGCAAACTGGCTGACAAGAATATGTGAGTATTTCTTCCCGGACAAAGACGTACAGGTCAGACAGGCAAAAACAACCAGCGCGCCACTGGTCTACCACCATTTCCGGCAAGTTGATTGTGGCGCAAACGGACTGGTTGATTTGGCTTACCAGTCACCGGATAACTCAAAGAATGTATCTGACAATCCACTGGACGTGGAACAATACTTCGAAGGGGAACGAGAACGCCCCGAAAAGGTACCTGGTATCCGAAAAGCCGCCAGGCAGAACTCAACTGAAGTGAACAATTCGGCAGGGCTCCTGGCCAGAAAAACGTATGTATCGTCGGCAGTAAGCCCTATGGAAGACACTTAGTACCGCCTTCTCAACCAGTTAAAACACCCCAACATTATCGGGCTTGTCGATTCCAGGAGCGCGACGGAAACAACGTCGGCCGGTGACGACATGTTGCGTATCAGTCTGCTGACCGAATCCGGTATCGCCAGTCTCAATACTGTAGCAACGAAGGCACAACCGCTGCCCGCCCGGGACATCGCCCGCATGATGAAGGGGGTACTGGCTGGTGTTAAACACCTGCATGATCACCGGATCACCCACAGTGATCTGAAACCCCGAAATGTTGTACTGATGCCTGATATGACGACAAAGCTGATTGATTTTGGCTCTGCCAGGGAGTTTGGCGATGACGTTGAGCAGCTGGACTGTCGGGATATGGGAACACCTGGCTATGTCGCACCTGAAATCGATAACAGTGACGGTGCTGAAGCTCAACTGGCCACTTTTGAGGAGTTACGGAAGGCTGATTATTGGGCCGTTGGTTGCATACTCTATGAATTGGTAACCGGCGGACCCTTGTTTGACGAGCAGCCCGAACCGGATGGTTACGAGGATATGAGCGCACAGGTCAATAAGCGGATTATTGCCATGATGCCAGAGGAATGGAACACTAATGATGTGCAAGCTGTACAGGAATGCCTGAATGAACTGCTCAAAACGGCACCTGAACAACGACAGGTCATAAGACTGGAAACCTTTATAGAAAACCTCGGTAACAATGGGTAGTGGGTAGGGAACGTGCTCCTGTAAAAAGGTTGCCGTTTCCCCTCCTCCGAACCGTGCGTGCAGATTTCACTGCACACGGCTCTCCATGCTGTTAAGAGGACTGTACCTTCAGTCTCAAGTCACTCTAATTCCCTTCGTCTTTGTTCGTACAGCATTCAAGCTCATTGAAACCATGCACCAGGTCTATTCTCGAGCAGCCCCCTGGCGACACTCCAGCACGCCTACCATCCCAACGCCTCCCCGTTTTTGATAGCTCTCCGGAATTTCTGCCCCGCAGGATTGACCATCGGCTAATTTGACCTGGAAGTACTTATCGGATGGTGGCAAATTGACCTGGAAAATCCCGAAGCGGTCAGTGCGGACAAAGCCAACCTCACTTTGAATGGCGGCATTGACCAGCGCACCTCCCTGCCCATCCACCAGTTTACCCAGCAGCACAACCTCTTCTGCAGCAGAGAAATCAACCACCTCCACATTACCAGGGTAAAGTGTGATATTGCGCTCACCCTGATCGTAACGATAAAACTCATTACCCCGGGGACGAATGCCCACGCGGTAAATGCCATAGGGCGAAAGAGGAACAACGGTTTTACTATTACCTTTAGCAATACCCACCGCCGAACCATTGACCAGAACATCGAACTGAGCGGATGGACTGCCATCAATGGCCACCATCAAGGCACTGTCGGCACGATTTCCACCACCCAGGCCAGCTCCCTGACCATTGACGGCAAATGACGTATCAATACGACCATTGTAGTTAATATAGGATTCCTGATTACTCTGTTCACCTGTCGGAGAAATATGATCCGCCGTAAACTCAGCCAGGAAGCGGGCGTGCTCATATTTTACATTTCCACCGAGTATTTTCTGATCCCGGGCAAGATCTTCATAGCGCATGCCCAGCTCACCAGTCCCATTCAGTATGTCGTCACGGTACCAGCGGGAGTCCAGTGCATAGCCAAAGTCGCTTGCAACATCCTGTTCCCGACTATCTTCCCAGCGGTTTTCACCACGAATATTGACATCCCAGTTACGGGCATTGCGTCTTAAGGTAACACCAAGAGTCGCGTTTTTATCCTCGTCGCTTTCGGAGTAATCCATCTCCAGATCCAGATCAAAGTCATTAAACCGGCCCACATTACGGGACCAGGATAACGAATAAATAGTATCAGCATCATCAGATGAAGAATTATCGGTCATCTGTCGGTTGTAGGAATAACTGCCCGACAAGCTCCCCCCCAGAAACTCCATGGATGCTGATAAAGAGCGATTTTCATAGCTTTCCTCCAGAAGAGTTACCGGAGCGTCTTCCTCTGTATTCTGATCCGGCCTGAATTCATCATTCCATAGCCGCTGATGATAGTAACTCAGATATACCGGCCCCACAGAAAATGCTGTCTCCAGTGCAAGTCCCCTGGCCCGGTCACTGCCTGCCATACCCGTTATCGCAATATCCCACTCATCCCCCTGGTGGAAATACTCTGCCTCCACCACCTGTTGTTCACGGGTGGCGGAGCTGCGCAGCTCAATGGATGAGTTGTCAGTGACCCGCCCGGCAGCACCGCCTTTCAGCAGCCATTCGCCGATATTTTCTGGCAAGGTGTCCTGATTACGTTCAGTCATTTCACCACCTTCGAGGTACCAGATTATTTCATCCGACGGCGGGAGTCGTACTGATTTGGTAAAAAATCGGGTAATTTCCTGTTCCAGAACCGGGCCATCATAGATACGGATAGTGACCTGATAAGAACCCTGGGGAAAAGAGCCGGTATCAATCTCCTGACTGCCGGCATCCACAGAGCCTGCGTAAATCAGCCGGTTATCCCGAAACACCTCCACCCGCCGGCGTCCGGTGGTGAAAATACGAATGGGTGTGGAGTTAACATCAGCAACATCCAGACGGGAGTTCATGGAACTACCCAGCTTCACCCCAAACACCTGCTGACTGCGGCTGAACTCCGGAGTCATCATACCGCTGTAGTCCAGATAACCGGCCCCCATTTGCAGGCCTCTGGCATCACGCTCCAGGTAAAATGTATCGATCTGGAAACGGCTGTCCTGGTTGTAATCCCAGTTTGCGACCAGGTGATTCTCCTGCCAGCCAAGCAGTGTATTGCCAAACAACGAGTAGCTGCTTTGATCATCATCCGATGCGGTGACACCACTGGTAACGGCTGACAACCCCTGAATAAGCCCCAGAGAGCTGCTGGAATCGGGCAAATACTTACTCTGATTCAGGGTCTGCACCTGCAAATAAGGCTCGGCGATAAAAATATCCCCCCGAAAACGACTGGCATCAAAAATCACCCCGGCCACTTCCGGGTTGAGTCGGCCGCACCGGGTATCATCAGCCCTCCAGCACACCTGACCGGGGTTGGAAAAAATTCTGCCCGATAAGGCGGCCTCCACCTTGTCCAGATGGCTTATCGTGCCGATGCGCTCCAGCAATGCTCTCGGGTCAGTCAGGGTAATGGTATCCGGCGTATAGGTAACCATGGCCGAGGTGACGAATCGGCCACCATAATAAAAATCAGCCACTGTCGTTTGTGGTGCAGCCATGCCCCGGAACTCCTCCGGAATCTGGCTCGGCTCAAGCCCTGCAAGGGTCGGCCGGGTATTGCCTGGCGCAGCTCCCTCTTCGGCCAGCAATGGAAGAGACAACGGGGCAACTAATACCGAGCAAACAACCAGCAGAGCGACAGGACTCCGGTTACAGAAACACGTTTTCATTGAGCTCTTACCCTGACCATCAAAATTCCGGAATAATGGCCGCCGGACACGGCCATAACCTCACTCTCAGGAATATTCAGCTGTACCCACAGGTTGCGATAGGCATCGCAGGTCGATAGTTTTTTTGTCTGTTTTCGGGATAATCCAACAGGCGTCCATGTCTTAGGCTCAATCGGTTGATACCCGCGCCCACGACCACGGATACTGGCCTGGTATTCAATGGTTTCTCCGCCCTTATTGCGCAGCAGAAAACCGGGCTGTCCGCCCTGCCCTTCAAGCTGCACATCAAATCTTGCTGCTTTTCCCGGGGAGTAGACACAGAAACTCTTTTCTTCAGTAAAGTGATTGGCCTGGTTCAACAGAAAGCGATCACTGGGTGAGTAAATCCCTATGGCTGAACGGGTGCTTTTATAGGTCAGGGTGATGGTTTTATCTAAAGCTTTTCCGCCTGCAGTATCAACGCGGACATTCAGTTTGGCCTGATAAAGAGTGCCAGGCTCTGCCCCCTCATCAATCACCACAAAGGAGAAAGGCTTGCACACTCGTTCAGCATTGTTTCTCCGGTCCTGCCCCGGGCACAGTGAGTAATGACGGGTGGCCATGCGCTTTTTACCGGGCTCAACGGTATTCAGGGTATTTACCCGCCAGGCACCGCCGGGGGTCAGTTGCTTATAAGGAAAGTCAATATGAACTTTGACAGGGCTATGACCGGACTTATTTTGGGGGTGAAGATAAACAAAGCGCTGCCCCCCCCGTTCTTCAATGCCGGACAGCACATTAACGGTGACATAAAACCCGGAAGCATCCTCCAGCGCCAGGTTCATCACTGCCTGCCCCGTGACATTCCGGTCGGATAAATTCAGCTGATTCCGGGTAATCTCAATGCCCTCATCCCCTCTCAGCGAGGTTGAGGCAATAACCAGCAGGCTGAACACAAGCAGCCAACGGCAGCGGTAATTGGCATTCTTCATTATCCCTGTCCCCGGGTCGGTCACCATCACGGTGCAATGCTGAAAACTGATGGCTCTTTATTGAGCCTGAACCGTTATGGTGAAGCTGGCGCTATAGTCACCCGGTAATTGCGATTGCAGGTAATCCACGTTGTTATTGAACAGTGCCAGGGTATGGGTGGACTGGCCTGCACCAAAAGCGGAGGTTGTCTGGCTTTCAATACCCGAGGCAGGTATCCGCTCAAGACTCTCCATACGGCTGACTTTGCCTTCAGCCAGACCGGCATGGATATACATCTTTGCTTCCCCACCCTTCCGGGCAAGAAAGTACTTTTTTCGCCGTTTCCCCTCGGAACTGCTAACCGTCAGCCGGAATCGTTTCGGTTGATCCGCACTGGCACCATTACGATTGACCTGAAATGGAATAAGGTCGGAGGCAAGCGTACCGTCCGTTGTCATATTGAGCGTGATGTTGGCAGGCAGGCCGCTCAGGGCGATCAGCTCCGGAATATCGGCATTGACCCTCATCGTCATATCCGAGGTATCCTGATGACCGGCATGAACGAATAAAGGCAGCAAGATAAATAATACGGTGAGCAGGGGTTTAAAGGTTGATGACGTTGTTTTTAATTTCATGGTTCACCGCCACAATGACAACTATCCAGCCTCAGCTGGCATTGCACTCTGAACGCTTCAGGAAAGTAAGCCAACCTGGCTTAAAGAAGGTCTGGTAGCCGGGAATCTGCATTCCCATATCAGGATGGGAATGCAGTAGGTCACCACTATCTGGCAGCAATAGTCAATGTCAAGTTATTTTTGTAAGTGCCTGCTGGTTTTGAATAATGATCATCTGGTTGAATTACAAAATCCAGTGATGTTCTTACTTCTCCTCTCAATCCATTTGAGGTTTTATATTCTACCGGTGTATTAGGGGTCATGGATGCATACCCAAGGCCTTGCCCACCATGCTTATATTTAACCATCATAGGGATTTGATCACCGCCTTCGGATTGCACAATAAATCCACTACCACCAGTATGCGTTGGTTTTATCGTTAGTTCATAGCGCCTTGGGGACACATCGGCATGGCGCATTCTTACAACCATTTCTGCGGAACCAACGATACCACCCATGGGATTATTAGGATCTTCGTACGTTAACTCAACGTTGGAATTATTCTTGATTTCCAACATGATCATATCTTTAACATACGCTGAAACGTCAATTTGTTCTTTAGCTTCTTTAATATCAGCAAGCGCAGAAACACTAACAGCAGCGGCAATTAAACTAACAGCAAACAATTTCATGGTTTTCATGATAATATGCTCCAGGGCAATTATTATTTTTGAAGTCTTATTGCTTTGTATGAGTCTGAATGGTCAGTCGAATCACTTTTCACTCAAACTTGGCGCTATCTTAAGAACAACAGCCAACGGTGGGTACTGGCAAAAATACCAGTTATTGCTGAAACTTATTGACGCAAGACAATTTTACTTACTGAAAAGGTGTTTTTACCTACCAGGTTCACCCTGAAATCTACGCCCCGGCTTTTGACACCAGTCATTTTTTTTTGTTAGTGTCAGGCTCGTCTGAATCAGTAAGAACAATAAGGAGTATGCCCCCTCATGCCAGTCAAAAAAACACGATCCGGGTTGTTATCAGGACTTTTGTGTTCCATGGCAATAATCAGCACAGCGCCCAACACCCTCGCCAACGTGGTGTCCGACTCAAAAAAACTGACCGTCAGCGTGGTGATCCCTCCCCGTTTAACGGCCAAAGTGCTTGCCCCCCATCAGAGTTCACCAGCCGATTATTCTTTATGCATATCCGGCAAAGGGGTTGCACAGTTTCGGATACAAAGTCATGACTGGTCCTCCGATTCAGCCGATCATCACCTGTCCGGTTATTCCAGGCCTTACCCTGTTAACACCAGTCAGGCTGAACGTTGCACCAGGGAAACCGCTAAAATCATTTCACTGCCACCGGCATCCGGCCACAGGCGGGTAATGCTTGCTGCCGAATAAGTCTGTGATGGTCAATTTCATTAAAAATCGGTGTTTTTATTGAGGCTCGTCAATTGAGTCTTATAAAAACCGCTTTTCGTTCAACCGCCTCTTTTCGCCACCAGCCTTCTCATTTTATCCTCACTTACAGTCGCCATCAGCCGTTGGCCACTCTGTTGTTTTTTCGGTAATTACAAGCATCAAAAGCCGGAAGGTATCTCCAGCAATGAAACACACACGCTTTTTAGCCGGTATCGCCGGCCTGCTACTCTCCCAGTGTCTCTATGCCCAGTTGGCTATTGACCGGATTATCGTGGACTTCAATGAGGAGTCGCCAAACCGCGATGATGTGCAACTGGTTAATACCAGCGCAACGGAAACGTTATTTATCAATATCGAGGTACTGGAAGTAAATAACCCCGGAACTCCGGAAGAAACCCGGGTGATTACCGATGACCCGGCCAAAATCGGCCTGATCGCCACACCGAACCAGGTTATTTTGCCACCAAACACCCGTCGTCTGGTCCGGCTGGTCAACCTGCTACCCGCCGAGCACCAGGAACGCATTTTCCGGGTGAATTTCTCGCCAGTATCCGGTGAGCTGGAAACCGAGAACAATGCAGTCAAACTGATGGTAGGCTATCAGGCCCTGATTATGGTTCGCCCGGAAAAAACCGTATTTGCCCTGGAAGGCCAGCGAAACGGCAACACCCTGACCCTGACCAATAACAGCAATACCAATGTCATGCTCAATAATATTCGCCAATGTACCGACAAGAGCAGCGAGGACTGCACCCGCTATGTAGAAAGGCGTCTCTACCCTGGCAATGTATGGTCCATGGATTTAACCGGAGAAGGCCCGCTGACGCTGACTGCGGCCGATGGCACTGCATTGCACAACATGACATTCTGACTTACCAGCCAATCCCATGCCCGGCATGGGATTGCCGTTTTTGATCTGCAAGCCCCTTCAAAAGCAGGACTGCCCGGAAACCACGCAGTCAAGCACCAGTCTTGAGCCAAAGTAAGCAAGGACCAGAAACAGGACACCGGCCAGAGTCCAGCGAACGGCCGTCTGCCCACGCCAGCCAAAACGCCAGTGGCCAATCAACAGTGCCGCAAAAAGACACCAGGCGGTGATGGATAATATCGTTTTATGCACCAGCCGCTGGGCAAACATATCTTCCAGGAAGAGAAACCCACTGCCCAGCGAGAGTGTCAGCAAAATAACCCCAAGGACCAGAAACTCAAATAGCAGCCGCTCCATGGTTTGCAACGGCGGCAGTGTTCTGATGGTATGCCGGTGAGTGCGCAGCTGGTGTTCCTGGTAGGAGAGCAGAATGGCCTGAAATGCCGCCACCATCAGAATGCCATAGGCCATAACCGAAAGCAGCACATGGGAAACCATGGATGATGCGGTGTTCCAGACAATATGTTCAACCGGGGCCAGCAGGGCAAGCACAATGGCCAGCATGGTGACCGGCAGAATCATCACCAGCAGGCTTTCCGAGGGTTTTTTCAAACTGCTCAGGAGCACCATCATGGTCACCATCATAGAGGTCAGCGATCCCATGGTGAACACGCCAAGGTTGATGCCCCGATCAGTATGGATGGAAATGTATAACGCAATAACGTGGAAAATCAGGCCAAGGGCGGTAATCAACAGAACCAGCGATTTGGGCATTTCACGCCCACAGTTTCGCAACCCCTGCCCAACCGTGCCTGCCAGATAGCAACCAAGCGCACCCATACTGACGAACATGACACTCATTAGCGAAGCCTATTTATCCCCAAGCAGCAAAAAAAAGCAGGAAGCCCTCTAAGACCACAGGCTTCAACGTAAAGCAGCATCGGCAGTTTGTCATATTACCCGGCGCTAGACAAACAACCTTACACCAGATCCACTGAAATGGATGCCGCTTTAGTTTTGATTCCTATATAATGGCCAACATTCTGTGCGTTCAACCGCATAAACACCTTAGATCAGGGTAATTCCCAGAATGTTCGAAAATTTAACCGAACGCCTGTCCCGCACACTGAAAACCGTAACCGGGAAGGCCAAGCTAACCGAAGACAATATCAAGGACACCCTGCGCGAAGTGCGCATGGCTCTGCTGGAAGCAGACGTTGCCCTGCCGGTGGTTCGAGAGTTTATCAACCGGATCAGGGACCGGGCCATCGGGCAGGAAGTTCAGTCCAGCCTGAGCCCGGGCCAGGCGTTTGTCAAAATTGTCCAGAATGAGCTGATTGAGGTCATGGGTTCGTCCAACGACGAACTGAACCTGGCCACCCAGCCACCGGCCGTGATCCTGATGGCCGGTCTGCAGGGTGCCGGTAAAACCACCTCCGCGGCCAAACTGGGTAAATGGCTGAAAGAGCGCCAGAAGAAATCCGTTATGGTGGTCAGTGCCGACGTTTACCGTCCCGCGGCGATCAAACAGCTGGAAACCCTGGCACAGGAAACCGGCCTGAACTTTTTCCCGTCGTCTGCTGACCAGAAACCGGTGGATATTGTTAATGGCGCGATTCATGAAGCCCGCATCAAGCATGCGGATGTCCTGATTGTCGACACCGCCGGTCGTCTGCATATCGATAACGATATGATGGCTGAAATCCAGCAGCTGCACAGCGCCATCAACCCCATAGAAACCCTGTTCGTGGTGGATGCCATGACCGGTCAGGATGCAGCCAATACCGCCAAGGCGTTTGGTGATGCCCTGCCATTGACCGGTGTTATTCTGACCAAAGCGGATGGTGATGCCCGTGGTGGTGCAGCGCTGTCGGTGCGCCAGATCACCGGCAAGCCCATCAAGTTTATCGGTATGGGCGAGAAGACCGATGCCCTGGAGCCTTTCTATCCGGACCGTATCGCCTCGCGCATTCTGGGCATGGGGGATATTCTCTCCCTGATCGAGGAAGCCGAGCGCAAGCTGGACCGCAGCAAGGCGGACAAGCTGGCCAGCAAGCTGAAGAAAGGCAAAGGCTTTGATCTGGAAGATTTCCGCGACCAGCTGCAGCAAATGAAGAAAATGGGTGGACTCAGCGGCATGATGGACAAACTGCCCGGCATGGGCGGCATGGCACCACAGCTTCAGGGTCAGATGGACAACAGGATTTTTGTCCAGATGGAAGCCATCATCAACTCCATGACCCCGGCTGAGCGCGCCAACCCGGACATCATGAACGGATCCCGCAAAAAACGCATAGCTGCTGGCTCCGGCACCCAGATCCAGGACATCAACCGACTTATCAAGCAGCATAAGCAGATGAGTAAAATGATGAAAAAAGCCACCAAAAAAGGAGGCATGAGCAAACTGATGCGAGGCATGTCGTCCATGAAAGGCCAGCTGCCCGGCGGCATGGGCGGAATGGGTGGCATGATGCCTCCCGGTGGCGGCAAAAAGTTTCCGTTTTAACAACCCATTAATTGCCAGCTCCAAAACAGGGCTGGCCATTTGAATTTAATAACAATTTTCATTGAAATCGATAATTTATTTCAATCCCGAATAATAAATAAAATCCACATTCCGAACATTTACGAATTTTTGCTGTCTAAGTTTCTGCGTAATTAGAAATCAGGTCAGGTAAGGGACCTCTGTTTTTAATCACTGCTCCTGTTCAGAAAAGCCCCGCAAACATGGGGATTGATACGAGTTTAGAGATTTGAATTG
Source organism: Thalassotalea sp. G20_0 (assembly GCF_017744175.1). Classification (NCBI taxonomy): domain Bacteria; kingdom Pseudomonadati; phylum Pseudomonadota; class Gammaproteobacteria; order Alteromonadales; family Colwelliaceae; genus Thalassotalea; species Thalassotalea sp. G20_0. The sequence goes on from NZ_JAGHQV010000014.1 coordinate 13,942, forward strand.
GAACCACAAAGCACACAAAGAGCACTAAGAACAGATTTTCTTTTCCTTTGTGCTCTTTGTGTGTTGGTTCCAATCGCCGGGTGCCTTAAAGCCCACGTATGACAAGGCTTTCACCCTTAAGTCAGTGCCATTGGTTCAGAGACCCAAATCCGGGCAAATGAATAAGGCATTTATTTTAATAAACCAAAACGAGCAATGACCTTATAACAAATTAAATTTTGACCATCAGCATAATGGAGTATTCGAAGTGGATAAGATTACCCGGTCCAATCATGATTATTCAAGCTTGCCAGGAAGCCAACCTGACCCGCGGAATCAAGACTTATCTTCTGGTCGTCCTCGCAGCAACAGTGTTTGCCTGGGTTCATTCGGCTTGACAGGAGATGGTGCCAACTGCACCGGCGAGAGTAATGTCGGTGACATTCCGATTCAAGATCGAACGATCGAAATTCCCGTTCATCAGCCCACAACAAACGCCGCCACTGCGCCAAAGACTGATACCGGATCGGAAGATGCATCAGCTAGCCCCTGTCAAGACACCCCCACATTATCTCATCCGGAGAGCCCCACTCCATCAACCGATAGTAGCTTTTATCTTGCCCACTACAACTTTCTGATGCATTACTTGGGAACTATCCCTAAAAAGCAAAAGCCTGATCTGAATAAGCCAAATGATGGTCCGCAAGAGCAAAAGCCTGATCTGAATAAGCCAAATAATGATCCGCAAGAGCAAAAGTCTGATCCACGAAAACAAACGCCTGTTCCAAAACCTCGAAAATCCATTGGCTCAAAATCTCTTCCGCAAACGCAAAAACCTGTTCCGAAACAGCGAAAATGTATCCCTCAAGAGCAAAAACCTATCCAGGGAGATATGACCACACGGGAGGGGCAAGTAGTTAAGGAGCCATTGGAGAACGCAACCAGCGCTGCCTGCCCTTCTCCGACGCCACAGCTAATACACTCATTCGGCAATGTTTCATTAACCATGTATTCAGGCATCCAGGCAAAAAACAACAACTGTGCACTGGCTGCCTTTTTTATGGCTCTATCAAACAACGGAGCATTGAATACATTGATTGACGAGATTGAAGCCGGAACCAGTAAACTAAAATCGAAAGGCAAAATGCAAGATGCCAATACTCTGGATGAATTTTTACCGATATGCAGACATTTTCACTTTGATGAAAATACGAATGGCTACATTGCCGATGAGGGTCTGGACCGCATAAGAACACTTTTCAAACTCAACAATGAAACACTCAGCGAACCCCAACCCCTTTCAATATCGGATATTATCCCCGCAATCCTCGAATGCATCTATGACTATCCGGACGCTGGAAAAGTCCCATCCGAAAATTTCGGTATCCTTAAATATACACAGTCCTCTTTGAAGCACAAAATAGTATCGATTACAGCCGGGGATGGCTTCGTCACTATCAATGACACACAGGAACCAGTCAGCAGTCTCAGGGATGATAGAATTCCCTCAATTGCGATACCAGAGGGCCTGACCAAAGTAGTGAACAATAAAGAACAACGAAAAGGACCTCCCCCCTCCAACCCGCCAAAATTTGTTTGGACTGTCGACGAATACATACGGGGTGAGGAACTGGCCATAATATGTACGGATAAACATGAAAGCAGCACAGGCAATCTGTCCGGTAGAAAATTTGAATATTTTGGTGACCCGGTGAATAAATTGAGGGTGATGGATGCCGAGGTTGAATATCATTATCGCTATGGCCTCTTTCCTCGTACCGTTAGTTCATCATTTATCAATATCCGGGGACAGCAGATATTCGTTAATCATAAGCTAACCGGTTTTAACAAAGATGAACCTGAAAGTGGCAGAATAACCGCAACCTCTTCTCGATGGGCAACAACCCTGCAAGAGCTGATCGATAATTGGCTCAGGAACACTAAGCAAGGAATGGAACTTGATGATTGTGCATTCAAAGAGTTGTTACCTGATGACCATCACTCCCCGGAAGTGTTGTTGGTAACCATACCCAACTTTGGAACCGAGATCAGACCCGAGCTGGAGTGGTGGAAAGATGTCTCTATCCCCACTGCCGACGGAAAAAAGAAGGATTACGAAGTCGGTGGCGTGGTCACTATTCAAACAGGCCATTTTGTGGGCTGGCGTAAAGAAGGCAACGTCCTTCATTATGCTGACTCCATGGGAAACATCGAAGGCACTGAGACAATTCCCCTAGTCGTCAAAATGCCGCTGACCGGGGCTGAAGAAACTCAAGAAATGTTACAAGCCGCTAATAATGACAGTGAAAGTCAATTCGATGCCTATTGCTCGGCAAGCCGAAGGGTCACCAATCTGGGGAAATCAGCAGCACTGGTTATTCTGACACAAAAGCCTGATTCATAGGGAACATACTTATCACAGCATATTGCCTCCTTCCCTTGTTTTCCCTACAATATGCGCCCTTTATGATTGGCTTGAAGCCGATCATGGATTAGCTGACGGATGATGAAAAAGGATCTTTCCTCGCTCAAATCTGTCTCAACTCTTCTGGGTTTCAGTCATACGTCCTGCGCGTCTGGCCAGTGAACACAGAAAACCAGTTGCCGGAAACAACTATAGGAAACCCTATTCCATGGTAACCATTCGTCTTGCACGTGGCGGCTCTAAAAAGCGTCCATTTTACCACCTGACCGTGGCTGACAGCCGTAACGCTAACGGCGGTCGTTTCATTGAGCGCGTAGGTTTCTTCAACCCTGGTGCTCGTGGCCAGGAAGAGCGCCTGCGTATTGATAACGAGCGTGTAGAATTCTGGCTGGGCCAGGGTGCTACTGCATCTGACCGCGTCGCCCAGCTTCTGAAAGAAGCCAAAAAGGCTGCGTGAGGTTAATAACCCAGTGACAACGGCAGTAGAGGGCGCTGTGAAGCGCATTGCGTTAGGCCATATTTCCTCCGTATTCGGGGTCAAAGGCTGGCTGAAGATTCACTCCAACACCAGCCCGATGGAAAACATCCTCAACTACCCACGCTGGATTCTTGACCCTGCTGGCCAAAAGAGCGGTGATCTTAAAACCGTTGAAATCGATCAGGCCCGGCCACACGGTAAAGGTCTGATTGCCCATATCGTCGGTTGTGACGATCGTGAGCTGGCCCGCAGTTACTGTGGTTACCAGATCACCATCAACGCCGATGATCTGCCCGCACCGGAAGATGACGAGATTTACTGGCATCAACTGGAATCGCTGGATGTTTTCTCCCGCAACGCCGAGGGAGACAATGTTCTGCTGGGCAAAGTCAGCCACCTGATGGAGACAGGTGCCAACGACGTCCTGGTCATTCGCCCCACGAAAGGCAGCATTGACCGTCGAGAGCGTCTGGTACCCTGGCTTACCGGATCGGTGGTGCTAGACGTCAATCCTGAGAAAGGATTTATCCGGGTAGATTGGGACCCGGAGTTTTAACTGGCCATGACGACTCAACACTCACCCCTTGATGAACCAGCCGGAGAAACACTGGCAGAAACTCATCAGGACACAGACAAGAGCGCCATGGACATCGGAATGTGGTTCGGTGTCGTCAGCCTCTTCCCGGAGATGTTCCGGGCCATAACCGCGCACGGTATTACCGGCCGCGCGGTTAAGGAACGGCTGATAGAGGTACAGACCTGGAATCCCAGGGACTTTACCCATGACCGGCACCGAACTGTGGATGACCGACCTTATGGCGGTGGTCCCGGCATGTTGATGAAAATTCAACCTCTGCGTGACGCCATCCATGCAGCCCGCAAAGCTGCAGGAGCCGAGGCCAAAGTGATTTACCTCTCTCCCCAGGGTCGTATGCTCGACCAGAAAGGGGTAGAGGAGCTTGCCCAAAGCAAGAAACTGATCCTGGTCGCGGGGCGATATGAAGGTATTGACGAGCGGGTAATCCAGACCGAAATCGATGAAGAATGGTCTATTGGTGATTACGTGTTAAGTGGTGGCGAACTCGCTGCCATGACTCTGATTGATGCAGTATCACGCTTTGTACCGGGCACCCTGGGTCATAAGGATTCCGCTCAGGAAGATTCATTTGCTGATGGTCTTCTTGACTGCCCGCACTACACCCGTCCTGAGCTTTTTGAAGGACAGGAAGTGCCGCAAGTACTGTTATCAGGCAACCATGCTCTGATTGAGCGCTGGCGACTGAAACAGTCCCTGGGCAGAACCTGGCTGAGACGGCCTGACCTGTTGGAGAACCTACTGCAACAAAGGTCACTGACCAGCGAGGAAGAAAGGTTGTTGTCGGAGTTTATTGCTGAACACTCAGCCAAAAGTGACGACAGTGCCTGAGAGCCAGACTCTCAAGCCAACCAGATTGTGCTATCGGCTTGTTTCGGATTGGTTTTGACCCTGCGTCAGGGCAATCTGAGTGAAACACAGCTTGAGCGGGACAGAATTGACTAACCAGGAGCAATTATCAATGAGCAAAAACAAAATCATTGCGCAGCTTGAAGCTGAACAAATGACCAAAGAGATCCCTGCTTTTAGCCAGGGTGACACTGTAGTCGTACAGGTTAAGGTAAAAGAAGGCAACCGTGAGCGTCTGCAGGCGTTCGAAGGTGTTGTCATCGGTAAGCGTAACCGTGGCCTGAACTCTGCCTTCACCGTTCGTAAAATCTCCAGCGGTGTTGGCGTTGAGCGTACCTTCCAGACTTACTCTCCACTGATCGCTTCTGTGACTGTGAAGCGTCGTGGTGACGTTCGTCAGGCTAAGCTGTACTACCTCCGTGAGCTGAGCGGTAAAGCTGCTCGTATCAAGGAAAAGCTCAACTAAGATTCAGTTTAATTTTCCGGCAACTGATTTTTACACGAGTTTCTCAGAAGAGCGGATGGGTGAAACACCTGATCCGGGAAAAGCGGCGAAAGCCGCTTTTTTTATCTGAACAAATCATGTCTTTCGCTGTCTTAATAAATCGAGAAGTAGTTATAAAGGCAGTCATATTTATGCCGGATATTATTCAACCCTGCCATTCCAGCTTTGCCGTAAGAACAGCACCACCGAGTGAGAATAACACTGTAGATAGCAGAAACAGCAGTGCCACTCACTTTCGGGAGTCAGACCTACCCTCCACCAGAACAACAGTTACCAGCGGTATTGGCGATTCGAACCCCACCAGAATCAGTCATAGGCACGTCTCGACTAATACCGCCACGACCCACTCACCACTCACGTCAACGGCAACTCAGGATATGGCAACACTACCTGAGGGGCCTGACTTTCTTCTGCGCTTTCCCGAAGAACATCTTTTCCTGTTATTTGCCGACCCGGATGACATTATTTCAAGTCGTTCACCACAGGAATATGAAGATGCAGAGCCAGGATGCACAGCGGCCTGGTGCCGCTGTATGAGCCAGGTGTTAGAGTGGATTCAGCATGACCCTGCAGATGCTCCCCTGATTTCCCGACAACGCTATATGCAGATCAACGCCTTACTGACCAAAGACGTGCAAAATATGCTTGACAGCCATATTCCCGGAACCGTACGAAAAAGGCATGTGGGTTACCCTTCCAGTGAACATACCCAAAAAGGCTTCATCCAGGCACTGCTGTACAAGCAACGACTGGAAGAAAGCTATGAGCTTTGCCGTGGCACCCACGGTGCGACCATTGTCACTTCCCCGAAAGGGAGCATAATTTCTGATACCAGACTGATTGCAAATTATACCGACCTTAAAGGTGTCAGCATTTCTTTCAGGGCATTAGGACCTAATGGTCCAGTATCAGAAACAAACGGCATTGATAAAATTTTGTTCAAATACCAACTCATGGCCCTTCTTGAGAAAGAAATCATCACGCCGCTGAATACACAACTGGAATCACTACAGCACAAGAAAATCAAGAAGCCTGAACTGCTGGCAAAACTGATTGACACACTTGCCACCTACTGGCCCAGACTTGAGCAGCTACACATTCCTATGGATGGCACCTGCAGAACAAATTATATGTTAATGCAATATATTTTTATGAAATTTGGTTTCCCTCCGCCGGTATTGATGGATCCAAACTCGATTGACCTGGTTCATACTTCTCTTTGTAAACGAATCATAGGCATTGGCTTAAAAAATTCACTTGAACTCATGAATAAAAGAGATCAGATATCAGAAACAGAAGCAATTATTCATCGATACACAAAACGATACCTGAAAAATTCGTTTTGCCTCATTCGCTCATCGCAAAAATACGAAAAATACCTGATCCCGGATGAATTGAATTTTAACGATCATTACAAGACCCAAATGAAGCATCTTACCAGAGAGTTCATGGAGGTACTGGCTCCATACAGAACCACCACGCAAACCGGTACAAGACCACTGAAGAGACCTTTACACAGCCGGAAAAAATCATGATTTACAAAAACACCATTAAGCCCACTGCAAAAAGCTTATTGCACCACTGAGTCAATCAACTCAGCCGGACCAATCACAATTGCCAGCTTACCCCCCGGTAAACAACTTAGTACACGGTTTAAATGAGTTTAACGGGTTGTCGTGCCTCCGCACTCCGTTCGTCCTGAGCCTGTTGAAAGGCGGAAACTCCGAACTCTGATCGATCGTGCCAAGCACCCTTCGACTACGCTCAGGGTGAACGAAGATTGTACACGTCAAACTCATTAAAACCCTGTACTTGAACTAAAGTACATCAACCAAACCCCAGTCGTGTAGAGTAAAAAAAAAGAACGGTAGTATTGGAACTATTAATCAATTTTACGATCTTAATAAAAGTGAAATTATCAAAGTTCGTTAAAGTTTCAGTTACTGCTTGGCATTTCAGGTTCACTTACGGCATATACCAAAAGTAGCACCATAGTAATGCATTATCAGGAAGTTCAAAGGTCAACAGGGAAACCTCAACAGGCTTTGAAAACACTTAATTAAAAAAGGACCTGATAAATGTTCTATCTTGGCGTACTGATTACGACTGTTGCAGATACAATTTCTACAGCTCTTGCAACTGACCCACAGAATCCAACTACCGACGCAGCCAGTGGTGACACCCCCGAGCTTCGCGGTGACTTAGATCATCGCGAGGTATGCCAGTCATCGGCCACAAAATCCATTTGCAATCCTCCGCCAGACTCACCATCGGTCTCTGGACAGAGTCTCGGGCAAAGAACTATGTGGCCGCTCCATGTTGATATCACGATCACTGACACACCCTCCAGTGAAGAAAACGGGCATGATGCTGCTGCAAGTGGTTCAGCTGAACTTGTTGTAGCCATAGATGAAGCTGATACTGCCGAAGATCCATTGGCATTACACGGAGACACTCCTGCAGACGCTGCCATAAATAATTGTTCTGGACTAGCCGGAGAAACTACTGAAACTGATGCCGAAGATTCATTTGAATTACACGGAGACATTCCTGAAGACGCGGCCATAAATAATCCTTCTGGACTCGCCGGAGAAACTAATGAAACTGATGCCGAAGATTCATTTGAATTACGCGGAGACATTCCTGAAGACGCGGCCATAAATAATCCTTCTGGACTCGCCGGAGAAACTAATGAAACTGATGCCGAAGATTCATTTGAATTACGCGGAGACATTCCTGAAGACACTGCCATAAATAATACTTCTGGACTAGCCGGAGAAACTAATGAAACTGATGCCGAAGATTCATTTGAATTACGCGGAGACATTCCTGAAGACGCTGCCATAAGTAATACTTATGGGCTACCCGGAGAAACTACTGAAACTGCTGTTATAGATGATACTAATGAACCACCTGTATCAAATTCAGATATTACTGCCCTCTCTGGCACAAACCATGAAGAGACTGGTGCAATGTCAAGCAATGACAGTTTGGTCCCTTATGACACAGACACAGACACAGACACAGACACAGAACCAGATACAGCAACATCTCCACTAATTACTTCACCTTCACCTTCAGCTCCACCTCGTTCCCCAGCTCCATATTTCCATTCAGCTCCATATTATTTCCACACAAATCCACCCAATTATGAGTTTCTATACCCTCAGGGAGCATTAGTAGAGGCAGCAAACAATTTTGACCCATCAGAGGCAAATGGGATGAACAAAAGTCCCATCCCAGACTACCCTGAAGGGGCAAGCGCATGGCCACCAGTTACTGAGAAGCCAATAAGTCCGGAAGAATTCAATGACACCTACTATGATGCCTTAAAGTATGGTGACTTATATACTATAAAGCGCCTGGGGCAAGATTATCCCCAGTTAATGATTGATCCTTTGACGCATCCGGAAGAACCGAAGAAATCATTTCATCCCCTGCATGTAGCTGCCACATTTAATCAGATTGAAGCGTTAGAATTTCTTTGCGAGAATCCGTATATTGATATAAATGCCTTGTCATCTTTTAAGATGACTGCTCTCCACCACGCTATCAATAAAAATAACGTGGCAGCCGTAAAATTTCTCTGTCAACGCCAGGATATTAATGTAGATCTGGAGAATGCTTTCGGCTCCACCCCTATTATTTTAGCCTGTAAAAAGAACGTAGACGGCCAGATAATAGATGAATTATTGGCTCATAACCCATACCTGGGTGAGAACACAAACAGCAAAATTGCTCTTTCCTTTAGCGTTGAAAACAACAATTTTGAAACCACTAAAAAATTATTAGAATCCGGCGCAAAGGTTAACACGAAACATAAGGATGGAAAAGACAGCATATTTTATATTTCCTTCGATAAAGCCTCTGACGAAATCAGTAAATTGCTACTGCGTTATCTGCGGGACGTAAATCAACCACTATCTGACTGTAATGCTCGGGCATTGCATCTGGCTTCTTTAAAAAGCAAAGCTGATATTGCTGATTATCTGGTTAACACTCGTAATGCTTCAAGATTTGTAACCAATAAATATAAATCCATGCCAGTCCATTATGCAGCGTTTGCAGGTGATGAAACAATATTTCGCAAATTGATTGACCTTGGATGCACCCTGGATGAAGAAAGAGGAAAAATAGAAGAAGACTTTTGGGATATGGAGAAAAATCCCAAGAAATTTAAAAAACACAGAAACATGCTAATTCGTCAGGGCGGCACACCTTCGGACTTTTTTAGATATAGAGGTGATATCGAACAGATTAGAAATCATGAGGCTAAATATAACCGCTCAAAAAAATCAATTAAGTTAGAAAAAGAAAATGATAAAAAGAAGATGCAAAATATGCAGGAACATCTTAAAGAGCAAGAAGCACTGGAGATAAAAAAAAGAGACCAAGCAAGAAAATTAGAACGTCTGAAACTTCAAATTGGCAGGTTTGAAGAACAAAATAAAAAAACAACTGACACTGATGCTGCCACAGGCGTTACATTAAGTACACCATCGACACCTGAACAGCCTGCTCCAGACTCAGATCTCTCTGCCCTTGCTTACACGCATCAAAGCGGACATAAAGCTATGCAGAATGAGTGGACCCGTTATGATGTAAATGACAGCAGGCTTCCACCAATGACACCGTTTACCAACATGGACGACGTGCCCGGGGCATCAGCAATACCAGCCATAATGAAGGAGCAATTAGACGATAAAACATTCAAAAAAAAGTACCTTAATGCAATCCAGGCAGGTGATATAGACACTTTAAGGTACCTGAAACAAGTTCGGCCCGAATCAATGATAGATTCCCTGAAAGACCCAAAGGATCCAGACGCATATATTCACCCCTTACATCTGGCTGCCTTAAATAACCAGTGGACGGCATTAACATTTCTTTGTGAGCTGGATGGAATTAATATCAATACTCGCATGAGTAATGGGCAGACAGTTCTTAATCTGGCTGTCCGCAAGAAAAAGGAGGACATTATACTTTTTCTCTGTCGGCAACCACACATTAATGTTGATTTATCGGATGACTCCACCAAACATACCCCTATTATTTCTGCCTGTGAGTTAAATTTAAGTGATCAGGTTATAGAGGCATTATTAGCGCATAAACCGAGTCTGGAGCCGAATAATAACCAAAAAACCGCACTTGGATTCAGTGTTGAAAACCATAATATTACAATTACTAAAAAGTTATTAGAGGCTGGAGCTGACGTTGGCAGGATTGTAGAAGATGGGAAAAACTCGGTGTTCTATATCGCTTTCCAGGATGGCACCGAAGAGATGAGTAAATTATTATTGAGTTATTTACCCGACATAGATAAAGCAGTAACTAAAAATGGTGCTCGCGTGCTTCAATTAGCTTCTCTTTTAGGCAAAAAAACACTGATTAAGCACTTGATAAGTGATTGTGAAGCATCAAGATTTATAGAGAATAATAGTCATGCCATGCCTGTCCATTATGCGGCACATCATGATCATTCAGAAACACTGCGTGAATTACTCAAACAAGGATGCTCGATGAACGAGGGTCCGGGAAAAATAGAAGATGATTTCTGGCGCAAGAATAACGATGGATTTTATAGTTTTTTGGCTGGAAACGTACCTCCAACTGTAGATTATGAAAGTTACAACAAACCAAATGCGACTCACTTACACTTCCATGGAGGTACACCTTCAGAGTATTATGGAAAGCTAGATATAAATCAGTTAAACAACATTGAAAAACAGCTAAATTTCGACAATAAGGAAGAAAAAATGAAGGACAAAGTAAGAATGGAGAATAGACAAAAACAGAAAAGAAAGAAACAAAAACAACTAAAAAAGGAAAAAGTGAAAGAAACAAAAGAAAATAAAGAGCTAGAAAAACTAAATAAACAACTAGAAGAATTGCAGAAAAAAGAACTAGAACTGCAGAAAAAAGTACAAAACCAAAATGAGCCAAAAAAGCTAAAGATGCCAAAAATATTTGGAGCTATTTGGAAAAAATAAGTGAGTATCTATTGGAACTTACGTATTTTAGCAATGTAAAACTCATTGCTCAGGTGCTATGCAAGCAGCAATGGCGTGCACTGGCACATGATTTCAAAGAGTTTGACGGGGTGTCGTGCTTCCGCACTCCGTTCGTCCCGGGCCTGTCGAAGGGCGGAAACTCCAGACTCTATCGAGCCAGGCACCCTTCGACCGTGCATCCTGAGCCGAGCCGAAGGGCGCTCAGGGTGATCAGAGACTGTACACGTCAAACTCATTAAAACCCTTACCAGAATCTGATAACGCAAATTCGAAAAAGCTATTCCCTTAACCTCCCTTCAGGGAAATGATATGTTCCGAATTATCATGCAATGATAGATCTAAGGATTGATAAAATTTTTCCAAAATACCAATTCCCCGTCCTCCTTGAGAAAGAAACAATTACCCTGCCGAATACTCAACTTAAATCACTGAAGATTTGGATACAGAAAATTAAACTAAAGCATCTGAAAAATTCCAGTAATGCTCTGCACCAATTTGCATTTAACCTTTACGATTTTGAAAGCCATAATCAAACGTGGCATAAAGCATCGGATAGTGATGAAGATTGATTAATATCACACTAGTCAAACAGCCTGTTTCAATTGAACAGGTCTTCCAGAAAACCATGGCATGCGTTGCCAAGTGTGACTTAGGCAGGAAAAGAAGGCAGTGCTGGAACTATTGGTTAGTTTTACGGTCTGAACAAATGCATTAATTAACAAAGTTCGTTAACGTTCAGTTTTTGCACGGCATTTCAGATTCTCTTATGGCTTATCCCAAAGGTAGTACCATAGTGATGCGCTATCAGGAAATTCAAAGGCCAACAACGAAACCGAAACAGGCTTTGGAAATACCCAATCAGACATAAGGCGTGTACCATGTACTACTCCGTTGGCAATCCGGTTACTACTGTTCCAGATACTGATTCTTTTGCCACTACAACTAATCCACAGAATCAAATTCCAGACACAACCACTGATAATGGTGCTCACGGGAATTCAGGTGACTTCGATAACCGCCACATTTACGAGAGTTTATCTTCTACCTCACTCTTTGATCTGCCAGATTCACAATCGCCCCCTCCTCAGGCGAGGAGCATCGGGCAAAGAACCATGTTGCCACATCCTGTTAATAGCACGATAACTACCCCACCCGGCGGTCAGGAAACCGGGCATGCTACTGCTGATGAATATCAACTACCGTCAGATCCACCACCAGCCTATCACGACAGTTCTGACCTGCCATATTTCAATCTGCCAACGTATGATCAGCTGTTCCCCTTGTTTTCAGTTCATGAGACAAATATGGCCATGCCCCGGCCAGAAGAAGACGAGATTAATGAAAATCCCTTTCCGGACGAACTTGTAGGGGCATGCGCATTGCCACCCATAACTGCCAAGCCATTAAATCCGGATGAATTCAATAATATATACTTTCATGCCTGTCTGAGTGATGATATAGAGACAATTTTTCAGCTGTGCCAGGCTGCTAAACCCAAGTCAATGAATAATTTTCTGACGCATCCGGACAACCCAACAATATCAGTTCATCCCCTGCATCTGGCTGCCGAACGTAATCAGCACAGAGTGTTAAGATTTCTTTGCCAAAATCCATATATTAATATAAATGCTCGCGGGCCTGAAAAAAATACCGCTCTCCACTTTGCCATCAGAATGCACCAGGGGGCGGCCGTACACTTTCTCTGTCAACAACCGAACATTGATGTAAATGTGGAAAACAGCCTCGGTTGCACACCTATTATTTTAGCCTGTGAAAAAAACTCAGACGTTCGTATTTTACAAACATTATTGGAAAAAAAGCCGTACCTGGGCCCGAATAAAAACGGTGAAACTGCACTTTCCCATAGCGTTAAAAACAACAATCTGAAAACTACTGAAATATTAATATATAACGGGGCGGCACCTGTTGACACGATGCATAGTGATGGAAAAGACAGCATATTTTACATTTCTTTCACAAATGCCTCCGATCAGATTAGTATTTTGTTATTGAGTTGTTTGACAGACATAAATCAAAAAATATCCGAAGCCGAGGCCCGTGTGCTGCATCTTGCTGCTTTAACAGGCAAAGATGACATCATTACTTACCTGATAGATAGGCGCAAAGCCTCGAAATCCTTGACCAATAAATACGGTTCCATGGCAGTTCATTATGCAGCACATGCCAATAACGCAACAACATTGCGCAGATTAATCGATCATGGATGCACCCTGTTTGTAAGAAAAGGAAGAATAGAAAAAGACTTCTGGAAAAAGAAAATAATTGATGGTCGTTATACACAAGAAATAGACTTTACCAGGGCAAATAAATCAAACGGAGAAAAATTATTTAATCATGGTGGCACACCTTTGGAAATTTATGAAGGTGATAAAGTACAGATGATAAACTATGAAAAGAAACATGGAATTAAAAACAATGAAAAAGATACAAAACCAATAACAATATTCCAGAAATTAGCACAAAAACTACAAATACTGCCTACAGAAAAACCTGAAAAAACAACCGAAGCTGTTGCTTCCACAGACACTACACCAAGTGCGCTACCAGTACCTGAACAGCCTATACAGGGCTCGGACCACCCTGCCTTTGCCAACCCACATACAAGTGGTGATGAAACAAACAGGAATCCAGAAAATATCGATCCGGACGACGTCTGCGGAGCATCAGCACTGCCAACTATAATGCAGGCACCACTTAGCCGGGACGATTTCAATATAACGTACTATAATGCGTGCGTTGAAGGTGATTTAGACACTATCAAGCGCCTGAAACAAACTCACCCCCAATTAATGATTGACTCTCTGAGAGATCCAAATGATCCAGAAGTATTACTTCATCCCTTGCCTCTGGCAGCCTTAAATAATCAGTGGGCAGTGTTAGAATTTCTTTGTAAGCTGGACGGTATTCATATTAACGCTCGCATGAGAGATGGCAATACCGCTCTTAGCCTGGCTGTTCGCATGAACAACCAGGATGCCATACTTTTTCTCTGCCATCAGCCTGGCATTGATGTCAATGTGTCGGATTCCAAACGTAATACCCCTGTTACTACTGCATGTGAGTTAAATTTGAACGATCAGGTTATAGATGCATTATTAGTGAATCCGAAGCAGGGCAGGATTAGATACGCACATACTGCACTTTATTTCAGTGTTAAAAACAATAATCTTAACACTACTGAAAAATTATTGAATGCTGGAGCCTTCTCGGACAGATGTTATAAATACGCAACAGATTCCTTGCTTTACTTTTCTTTTACACATGCCAACGATGATATCAGTAAATTGTTATTGAAAAATATGCCCAACATAAACTCAGCAATATCTGAAAATGGTACCTGCGCACTTCATTTGATATGTGACCTGGGCAAACATACACTTATCTCGTACCTGATACATGATCTTGGCGCATCAAAATTCATAGAGACTAAACTGCGTTCCAAGCCTGTCCATTATGCAGCGCACAAAGACAATAAAGAAACACTGATAGAATTAATCAAGCATGGATGCACCTTGAAGGAAGGTCGGGGAAAAATAGAAGATGAGTTCTGGCCACAGAGCATGGGAGCAATGTACGCCGGGGGGTGTTATATACCTCCAAGAATAAATTATAAAAAATACAATAAATCAAATGGAGAGGATTTACACTACTATGGTGGTACACCTTTAGAATTTTACGGGCAAGATATAGAGGAGTTAAAAGATCTTGAGGCATCGCTGGATATAAACATAAAGGAAGAAAAGAAGAAGGATCGAAAAAGTATGGAAGAAAAAAAGCTTAATTTAAAACAGAAAAAATAAGACAATCGTTAAAACACCGCACGACTGCATGGATGCTGCTTAGGGTGGACATTAAGCTTACCCCTCCGTTTTCAATGGCTTTTGAATGGAACCACGAAGAGGGGGAGTAGACGCTTAATGTCTACCCTAAGTGCACGGACTAAGGGTGCTTGGCACGATCTATCAGAGTCCGGAGTTTCCGTCTTAAGGCCCTAAGGGTCCTTCGACAGGCTTCAGCACGAACTGTATTGGTATCAACTCTTAGCTGCGCTCGGGCAGCCTCTTGGTTAAGGTGCTGTGTTAAGAGAACTGATATTATCTACACTATCGTACAATATTGGATCTATTGATTTCCATGCCTATCCCTGCTGCAGATATTGCCATAATCAGCGCGCCTGGATTACGCCCACATGTTATGATTTTGCATCATAACCAGTAAGTAGCTAACCATATGAGAACATATATTTCTGACTTTTGATAAGATACAATCACTCTTTATTGGAACTAAATAGTCACACTAAATAATCAAGAGTAATGAATAAATGATACCAAAATATCACCCTGTTTTATTCCAGAGGCCATTATTGCCAGAAAGCACTGAAAATCTGGATAAGGAAATAACTGATTACGTTGCTTTCCCTAATAAAGATTTTAGAACGCTGGCAGAAATTAAAACGGATCAACCTGTCAACTACATCAAAATGAAAACTCAGTTTCTGACTGACATTGGCAAGCTGAAGTCTTTGACACAGCGTTTAATCAGCAATGAATTTGATGATCAAATTGATACCTTTCACACAAAGATTTCAGATGATCTGAAAAACGATGATAAAAAACCTCACAGCCTGATATCATTCAAGGATACTCGTTATTATCTCCATAAAATAATTACTCGAACTGAGCGGTTTCTTGAGCTGGAAGCGAAAAATCCTGATACTGCTAATAAATTGTCTTTAAATAGAGACAGTTTTTGCACTTTGTTTTATGAGATTCTTGCAGGGATAGACTATTGTCTTGGGGGCAATGGTACCCGCCTTCAAAGTGGATTTACCAGCATTGAGAACTCCCGCGACCCACAAAAGGTGCTGTTGCAGATTCGACACGGGTTACTGGATTATGGCATTAAATTATTTCTGATAAAAGAGCGTGCCAGTGATAAGGATGTATTTGGATTAGGGAATGAAGTACACACGCACAGTGAACTTTACAATTTAGTCTGCAAACAGTTTGGTTTGGAACCCCTTAAAGATTTTGGTCACAATGTAAATCTCAATGATAAGATAGAAATGGTTGATCGACTTGAACTTATCCTGCCATCCCTGATGCCGGAGTTCGAAATACTTAATAAACTGACAGATGTGTTTTACCAGGACTTGGTATCCTCTTTAAAAAAGCGAAATAAAGAACACTGGCTAACCCGTCCTGTTTTTTTCTCAGAATTTAAGGATGAAATCATTGATGGAATTAAAGAGGATTTTATAACCCCAATAAATCTTCGGTTCAAAACCAATAATAAAAACAGGCTTGGCCTATGGACAATCATCAAACCCTGTGATGATGGGAGCTTTGAATTTTCAGAGAGTCGGGAGCGATTTCAGGTATGGTTAATCGATAATTATTTGAATCATACTCCTGCCGCGAACGTACTCACTATGCTTGGCGAGAAAAATAACGCACACTTTTCCCGGTTTTTTTCGAAGAAAAAAAAAGATAACGCACCACTTTTCTACATTGGCTCGAAGGATAATCTTTATTTTTGGGTCTTTAAATCAGAAACTCCTCTTATACAGTATGCCAACTGCAACCTGGAATGGAATAACCATCAAACACTGACTCTGAGTCATTTAAAAACAGCTGATTTTTATAGCTTAACAAATGAAGTACGTTTCAATCTTTTTAAATTTGCTTTGAACAACTCCGATAAATCAAGTGACTTTTTTGAGTTTTTCTTTAATAAAATCGCATCTGAAAAATGGGACAAGATGGTTGAATCTGCCCCTGAAATAAAGGAGATCATGTTCGAAAAATTTACTAAAACCATGAGTGATGATGAAGCGATCCTCCGGGGGTTAACCGATTATTTACCACACCTGCCCAAGGGATCTCTTAAAGAGTATGCCAGTGATTTCTTTACCGACTTATTAGATCGGGCATTTAAACTGAAACAAGTTGGTGTCATTGATTTTTTACTAAAACATGGTTTGCACAAGAGTTCAACCAAGTTTATTAAAGCTGAATTCCAGAAAGTCTTGTTTTCAACATTACAGTCTGACTCAGAAAAATTTAAAATACTCTGCAAACATCCTGTTATTGACTTCAACTCAAAAAATGAACAACGTCAAACGCTGTTAATGATAGCGGCAAAATATGGAAAAACAGAGCAGCTGAAACTATTTCTGGCAAAGAAAGGAAGTAAAGTGAATTTGCAGGACATGAGTGGCTATACCGCACTCTCTCTGGCTGCAGAAAATGGGCAAATGGAGTGTCTGACGGTACTTCTGACACGTGACGATATCAAACTGAATATGGAGTCCAATGACGGTTGGACCCCATTAAAGCTCGCTGCAAAATACGGGCGAACTGACTGCCTGAAGGTGCTTTTGAAACAGCAAAAAATTAATGTAGACCTGCGTATCAAGAATAGCTGGACGCCATTAATGGCGGCAGCAAGATGCGGTCATGGGGACTGTGTAAAGGCATTGCTTGACCATGATGCTTCGTCGATCAATGAACAAAACAATGACGGCTATACGGCGTTGATGCTGGCGGTAATTAAAGGGGATGAACGTTGTGTCTCGTTATTATTCCAAAAATCCGATAGTGGCATCAATACAACCAATAAAAACGATAACACTGCATGGATTCATCTGCGTAATATTTTTGGGTTAACGCTGGCAATGCTGGCCGCAAAATATGGCAATATTTACTGCCTGAAAGCAATTCTGGAGAAAAGAATCATTGACGTGGACGAAGTAGAAAATAAAGGCAAAACTGCACTCATGCTGGCTGCGACATTTGGGCAAACGGAGTGCCTCGAACTACTTCTGGCACAGGAAGGAATTGACGTTAACAAGCAGAAAAACAACCTCAAGACTGCTCTCATCCTGGCTGTAAAACATGGGCGAACGAAGTGCCTGAAAATACTTCTGGCACACAAAAAAATTGATGTGAATTGTCGGGCCAGACATAGTGTTACTGCACTCATGCTGGCTGCACAACTCGGGTATACGGACAGCCTGATAGAACTTTTGACACATAAAGACACCAAAGTAAATGCGCGGGACAATAGAGGTTGGACCGCATTAATGTACGCAGCAAGAAACGGGAAAACGGACTGTTTGCTGGCGCTTTTGAAAATACAGGGAATTGACGCAAACCTGCCTGACATTAATGGCTGGACGCCATTAATGTCGGCAGCAAGAAACGGTCATGGGGACTGTGTTGAGGCGTTGCTTGTACATGACCCTTCGTCGATCAATGCACGAAAAAAAGATGGCGCTACGGCTTTGATGCTGGCAGCAGATGGCGGGGATGAACGTTGTGCCTCGTTATTACTCAAACAACCGAATATAGACATCAACACAACAGATAAATACGGTAAAACCGCATGGCAGTGTGCACAGTCCAATAATGTAGCAGAGTATCAACCATGGCAACAATTTAAACAGATCCTGAATGCAGTAATCAGTGGTAATTTGACATCTCTGACTGAACTGCTGAATTTTGCCGGAGCATTGATCCATGTTCGTAATAAACAAGGGTTAACACTGGCAATGGTGGCCGCAAAAAATGGCCAGATTGATTGCCTCAAAGCAATTCTGGCGATGAAAGCCATTAACGTGAACGCGAGGGATAATACAGGCAAAACTGCTCTCATGCATGCTGCAGAAAATGGGCAAATGAAGTGTCTGGAAGAGCTTCTGAAAGAGGAAAAAATTGATCCGAATGCGCAGTCCAATGACGGTTGGACCGCAATAGTGCATGCAGCAAGATATGGGCGAACGGACTGTCTGAAGGCGCTTCTGAAACAACCGGGAATTAAAGCAAGCCTGACTGACAAGGATGGCTGGACACCATTAATGTCGTCAGCAAGAAACGGTTATGTCGACTGCGTTAAGCTGTTGGTTGAACAGGGTGAGCCGTCAATCAATGCACAAAAGAATGACGGCTACACGGCTTTGATGCTGGCAGTATTTGCAGGCGAATCAGGTTGTATCAGGTGTTTACTTTCACACCCTGACATCAAAATTGATAGTAAAGTTCTGGATCTGGCTAAACAGAAAAATGATTCGGAAAGTTATCAGCTAATGGTTAATCATAAGCCTGAATCCAGTTGAGTCTGTCTATCACCAGCAGTTAGAAGATTTTGCGGCATCGCTTAATATAAACCTAAAGGAAGAAAAGAAGAAGGATCAAAAAAGTATGGAAGAAAAAAAGCATAATATAAAACAGGAAAAATAAGACAAGCGTTAGAACGCCGCACGGCTGTATGGATGCATGATCAATTGCCGGGAGTGACCGGTCATCTGGTCAGGCAATACGTTTTTATTTGATTAACTGATTATGACAGCAACGCAAAACTCCCGGGAGGCTCTATACAAAGCGAACTGATATTATCTACACTATCGTACAATATTGGATCTATTGATTGCCATGCCAACCCCCGCTTCTCTGGAAATACAGGCATTTTTACAACACCTCTGGCTTGAACGAGGGCTCAGCAAAAATACCCGTGAAGCTTACCAACGGGACCTGCTGCTCTTCTCTGAGTGGCTGCAGGAGCACACGCAAAACGTCGGCAAGCTATTACTCTCAGCCAGCGAGGAGGACCTTCGCCGGTTTCTGGGCTGGCGTTATGAGCAGGGTTATCACCCACGATCAACCGCCCGGCAAATCTCCAGCCTGAGAGCCTTCTACCGTTACCTGCTGCAATCTGAACAGATCACCACTGACATTACGGCCAATATTGACATGCCCCGCCAGGGCAAGGCGTTGCCAAAAACATTGTCAGAAGAAGAGGTAGAATCACTGCTCAATAGCCCGGATACCGATACCGCCATTGGTCTTCGTGATCGTGCCATGCTTGAGATCCTCTATGCCTGTGGCCTGAGAATCTCAGAACTGGTCAACCTGAAGATGGACAATATTAATCTCAGACAGGGTGTGCTCCGCATTATCGGTAAAGGCCGGAAGGAACGGCTGGTCCCCATGGGCCAGAATGCCATTGAATGGCTGCAGCAATATATACGACAGGCAAGAGGTGATCTGCTGAACCAGTATGACAGCCGAACCCTGTTTCCGGGTCGTCAGGGACGCCCAATGACCCGGCAGACCTTCTGGCATCGGATCAAGCGTTACAATACGATTGCTGGTATCACCACCGACGTTTCTCCCCATGTCCTTCGACATGCTTTTGCCACCCACCTTCTAAACCATGGTGCAGATCTTCGAGTGGTCCAGCTGCTGCTTGGCCATAGCGATCTGTCCACCACCCAGATCTATACCCATATTGCCAACCACAGGCTGTCAGAACTGCACCGTGAACATCATCCCAGGGGGTAATCTGACCGTCCATTCACTATTTTCAGAACTCTCCACCCGATAACAGTGTCCAAGCGATACAACAGGAAGAAATATGGCTAGAATACCCTGTTTTTATCCAGCGCTTCTCTCCAATGCTGGAACAGCTTGCCGATAGCCCGAGTGATGTCCGGGCTTATCTTGTGGAATAATTAAGGAATCAGTATGTCTAAACTCTCTGCGCTTCTGTTAACGGCCATGATGACCACAAGCGCTGGTTGGTCTGTGGCCGTCCATGCAGAGGCTTCCGGCAAGGACAGTGCCATTCATGGCCCCGAGGCCCTGATTGAACGTCAGCTGAAAAAACTTGATGCCGCCGTTCCCATTGAATCGATCACCAAAAGCCCGATGCCCGGCATCTACAAAGTGATGCTCAAAGGTGGCTTTGTGATCTACAGCAGCGAAAACGGGCAGTATTTTATCAAAGGCGATCTGTTGGAAGTTCGCGGTAACCAGCTGGTTAACCTGACCGAAGAGGTGAAAAGCCAGCAAAACGCCAGGCTGCTGAAATCCCTGAACAAGGAAGATATGGTGATTTTTGCACCGACAGGTGAAACCAAAGGTGTTGTGTATGCCTTCACGGATGTCGACTGTGGCTACTGCCGCAAACTGCACCGGGAAGTCGAGCAGCTGAATGCGCTGGGTATTGAACTGCGCTATCTTGCCTTCCCACGGGGTGGCCAGCAGTCGCCAGTGCATGGCAAGATGACCGATGCCTGGTGTTCAGTAGACCGTAAACAGGCATTAACCGACCTGAAAACCGGCAAGTCCATCAGTGCAGAAATTCAAGGTGATAAGGCAGCGTGCAGTACTGTCATTGATAACCACTATAACCTGGGTGTCCAGATGGGCATTAACGGTACTCCGGCCATGGTGCTGGAAAACGGTCAGGTTATTCCGGGCTACCGCCCTGCTGCCGATATTGCCAGAATCATCGACAGTCAGTCTTGATGTTTGGGGGAGCCTGTCTGGCAGGCTCTCCTGGCGCAAACTGAACCCCTGCTTTGGCCGGAGTATGGCCATTACAGATAGATCATTTTCTTTGTCATACCACCATCAACCACGATATTGGCACCGTTGATAAAGTCATTCTCTTCATGGGTCAGAAACAGACAGGTATTAACAATATCCCGTGGCTTACCCACTCTCCCCGATGGATGCTGGCGGTGATCCTGCACGGTCAGCTGATCATAATCTTCAGTTTGAATCCAGCCAGGACTGATGGCATTCACGGTAATCGGCGTTTGTGCCAGTGATATGGCCAGCGTATTGGTCAGTGACACCAGGCCGCCTTTAGACGCGCCATAGGCCTCCCAGCCGGGTTCATTCTGGTGCCAGCGGGTAGACGCAATATTGATAATTCGTCCGTACTGATTATCGCTATGGTGCCTGACAAACTCTCTGGCACAGTTAAAGCTGCCACTCAGATTGACATCAATTACTCTGGAAAACTCCGCAGCAGTAAGCTCAGCCACCGGTTTATTAAACTGGCTTATGGCACCATTATTAATCAGGATATGTGCCGTGACATATTGGCGAGCAATGCTGTCAAAGGCTGCTTCAATCATCTCCGGTTTTCCCAGGTCAACGCTGTAGAAATCCATATCACCCGTTGCCGGTTGGTGCAGGTCGAAGCCAACCACAGTAGCCCCCTGCTCCCTGTAAGCCCTGGCAATGGCGTTGCCAATACCCTGACTGGCACCTGTGACAATAACGACTTTATCTGAGTACATACCGTGAGACATCCGTTATAGATAGCTGAAAAGCTGGCATAAAATCATTGTCCGATGATAGCATTCAGCCCCCTCTTATAGTGCCTGTTTATTTTCCAATGCACGTTTCCATTATCAAACACTGGATTTTCTCCTCACTGACCTTAGTGAGTTTCTCCTCATACACTCTTGCCCACCCGGTGACTGAACTGGCCATTGATCTGGAAAATCAGCATGGAGGTCAAATAGGAATAGCGGTACTGGATACAGCAGACCAGTCTCTGTGGCATTACCGGGGCAATACTCGCTTTCCCTTAATGAGCACCTTCAAAACTCTGGCCTGCGCCAAACTGCTTGCAGGTGTTGATCAGCAAAAGCAACAACTGAACACTGAGTCCATGATTGAAAAGGCATTACTGGTCACTTACTCCCCGGTCACCGAACCCATGGCAGGCCAGACAATCACTCTCGGGCAGGCCTGTGAAGCGACGATGACAACCAGCGACAACACCGCCGCCAAGGTCGATTGCCGATAGATCAGGTGCCGCCGGCAATGGTTCCCGGGGCATCACCGCCATTACCTGGAGTCACAGGCGTCCACAACTGATCATCAGTATTTATATGACCGGCACAAACGCCAGCCTGGAAGAGAGAAACCGGATGGTGGTAAAAATAGGTCAGGTTATTTTCAGTCATTTCGGGGTTCAGCAGGAGGCTGCCATAAAAGCCTCCTAATAGCCGACCTGTGTATCATTTATGAGTTTGATGTGTAAAATCTCCGTTCACCCTGAGCGTCCTTCGGCTCGGCTCAGAACGAACGGAGCCTGATAGAAGGAACCCATTAACCATGTACTACATGGAGAGACGTGCTTTCGGAGTTGGCAATCCCTGGAGCGTGGCAACAATTCTATTAAAGAAATGACAACTCATTAAAAACCGCTTCTAATTAAACACCGCGATGGGAAAAATCACCATTACCTTTTTATCAACTTTGTACTTTTTTATTCTTTATTAACTCTAAATTCAATTTGATACAAGATGGCTTAAACTTGTATATCCTCAAAACCCCGTACATCTCAAATATGGTTAATAATCATCGTGCCTGAATTACGCCAATACATTACGTGTGTGCTTCATAACAAGTATGATTTTTTGATAAGATACAATCACGCATTACCAAGACAGAATAGTTACATTAAATAATCAACAGGAAATAATAAATGATACCAAAACATCACTCTGCTTTATTCCAGAAGCCATTACTCTCAGAAAGCACTGAAAAACTGAATAAGAAAATAACTGATTACATTGCTTTCCCTAACGGAAGTTTTAGAACGCTAGCAAAAGTTAAAGAGGATGAACCTGAAGTCTACAGCAAAATGAAAACTCAGTTTATGACTGACATTGGCAAGCTGAAGCTTTTGACACAGCGTTTAATCAGCAACGAATTTGATGATCAAATTGATACCTTTCACTCAAAGATTTCAGATGATCTGAAAAATGATGATAAAAAACCTCAGAGCCTGGTATCATTCACGGATACTCGTTATTATCTCCATAATATCATTCATCGAACTGAGCGGTTTCTTGAGCTGGAAGCGGAAAATCCTGATAATGCTGATAAGTTGTCTTTCAATAGAGACAGTTTTTGCGCTTTGTTTCATGAGTTTCTTTCAGGGATAGACTATTGTCTTGGGGGCAATGGTACCCGTATTCAAGGTGCATATACCAGCATCGAGAACTCCCGCGACCCACAAAAGGTTCTTCAGCAGATTCGACACGGGTTACTGGATTATGGCATTAAATTATTCCTGATAAAAGAGCGTGCCATTGATAAGAATGTATTTGTATTAGGTAATGAAGTACACACGTACAACGAGCTTTACAATTTAGTCTGTAAACAGTTTGGTTTGGACCCCCTAAAAGATCATGATCACAATGTAAAGGTCAATGATAAGATTGAAATGCTTAACCGATTCGAACTTATCCTGCCATCCCTGATGCCAGAGTTCGAAATACTCAACAAAATGACAGATGTGTTTTACCAGGACTTAGTATACTCTTTAAAAAAGCGAAATAAGGAAGACTGGCTAACCCGTCCTGTTCTCACCTCAGAATTGGAGGATGAAATCACTGAAGGAATTAACGTGGATTTTATAACCCCGGTAAATCTTCGGTTCAAAACCAGCAATAAAAACAGGCTTAGCCTATGGACAATCATCAAACCCTGCGTTGATGGGAGCTATGAATTTTCAGAGAGTCGGGAGCGATTGCAGGTATGGTTAATCGATAATTATTTGAATCATACTCCTACCGCAAACGTGCTCACTATGGTTGGCAAGAAAAATAACGAAGCTTCTTCCCGGCTTTTTTCGAAGAAAAATAAAGATAAAGACAAAGATAAAGATAAAGATAAAGATGAATCACCACTTTCCTACATTGGCTCGAAGGATAATCTTTATTTTTGGGTCTTTAAATCAGAGACCCCTCTTATACAAGGTGCCAGCTGCAACCTGGATTGGGAGAACCATCAGACACTGACTCTGAGCCATTTAAAAACAGTTGATTTTTATAGCTTGTCGAATGAAGCACGTTTCAATCTTTTTCAATATGCTTTGAACAACTCCAATAAATCAAGTGACTTTTTTGAGTTTTTCTTTGATAAAACTGCATCTAAAAAATGGGACGCAATGGTTAAATCTGACCCTCAAATAAAGGATATCATGTTAGAAAAAATCATTAATACCCTGAACAATGATGAAGCAGGGCCAACCGGTCTTTTACTGCATCTGCCTGTGGGATCTCTTAAAAAGCACGCCAGTGCTTTCTTTACCGACTTATTACATCGAGCATTTAAACTAAAAGAGGTTGGTATCATTGATTTTTTACTAAAACATGGTTTACACAAGAGTCCAACCAGTTTTATTAAAACTGAATACCAGAAAATCTTGTTTTCCACGGTACAGTCTGACTCAGAAAAATTTAAAATACTCTGTAAACGCCCTGTTATTGACTTAAACTCAAAAAATGAAAAAGGTCAAACGCTGTTAATGATAGCTGCAAAATATGGAAAAACAGAGCACCTGAAACTACTTCTGGCAATGAAAGAAATTAAAGTGAACTTGCAGGACAAGAATGGCTATACCGCACTTATTCTGGCTGCATCAAATGGGCGATTGGAGTGCCTGACAGCACTTCTGACACAGCAAAAGATTAATGTAGGGCTGCGTTGCAAGAATGGCTGGTCGCCATTAATGTCGGCAGCGAGATACGGTCATGGGGACTGCGTATTGGAATTGTTTGACCATGGTGCGTCGTCCATCGATGAACAAAACAAGGCAGGCTATACAGCGTTGATGCTGGCGGTAATTGGAGGGAATGAACGCTGCGTCTCGTTTTTATTCCAGAAATCCGATAGCGGCATCAATACAACCAATAAAAAAGATAACACTGCATGGATTCATCTGCGTAATAGATTTGGGGAAACGCTGGTAATGCTGGCTGCAAAACATGGCAATATTTATTGCCTGAAAGCAATTCTGGAGAAAAAAATCATTGACGTGGACGAGACAGATAATGACGGCGATACTGCACTCATACATGCTGCAGAAAATGGGCAAACGAAGAGCCTGGAACTACTTCTGGAACAGAAAGGAATTGACGTTAACAAGCGGAACAATAACAACGAGACGGCTCTCATCATAGCTGCAAAAAATGGGCACACGGAGTCCGTGCAACTACTTCTGGCACACAAAAGTATTGATGTGAATTGTCATGCCAACTGGGGTTCTACTGCACTCATGCTGGCTGCAGAAAAAGGGCATACAGACAGCCTGAAATTACTTTTGAAACATAAAAACATCAAACCGAATGCGTGGAGCTTTGCCGGTAGTACCGCATTAATATACGCAGCAACAAACGGTAAAACGGCCTGTTTGCTGGAGCTTCTGAAAATACCGGGAATTAACGCAAACCTGACTGATGGTCTTGGCTGGACGGCATTAATGCTGGCAGCAAGAAACGGTCATGGGGACTGTGTTGAGGCGTTGCTTCTGCATGATCCTTCGTCGATTAATGCGAAACAAAAGGGATTATTTACGGCTTTGATGCAGGCGGCAGAAGGAAAGGATGAACGTTGTGCCACTTTATTACTCAAACAACCCAGTATAGACATCAATACAAAAAACTTTTACGGTCAAACCGCATTGCAGATTGCGAAGGCCAATAATTTAGCAGAGTGTCAACCATGGCAAAAATTTCAACAAATCCTGAATGCAACAATCAGTGGTGATTTGACATTACTGACTGAACTGCTGGATTTTGCCGAAGCATTGATCCATGTTCGCACCACAAAAGGGTTAACACTGGCAATGGTGGCCGCAAAAAATGGCCAGATTGATTGCCTCAAAGCAATTCTGGCAAGGAAAGTCATTGAGGTGAACAAGAGGGATGATATGGGCAAAACAGCACTCATGCATGCTGCAGAAAATGGGCAAACGAAGTGCCTGGAAGAGCTTCTGACACAGGAAAAAATTGACCCGAATGTGCAATCGGATGCAGGTTGGACTGCAATATTATGCGCCGCAAGTAAGGGGCGATTGGACTGTCTGAAGGTGCTTCTGAAACACCCGGGAATTAAAACAGACCTGCCTGAAAAGAATGGCTGGACACCATTAATGTCTTCAGCAAGAAACGGTGATGTCGACTGCGTTCAGGTATTGATTGAACAGGGTGATCCGTCAATCAATGCAAAAAAAAATGACGGCTATACGGCTTTGATGCTGGCAGTATTTGCAGGCGCATCAGATTGTATCAGGTGTTTACTTTTACACCCTGACATCAAAATTGATAGCGAAGTTATCAATCTGGCTAAAGAGAAAAATGGCCCGGAAATTTATCAGCTAATCGCTAATCATAAGCCTGAATCCCGTTGAATCTATCATCAGAAGGTCCATGTCCAATAATAAGTAGCTGAACAAATGAGATCATTTTTTCTGACACATCAGGGCAAAAACCACCGACTGCGGGTAACCAGGAGGCTGACCGAGAATAGACTGCCCTACTGCGGTGGCTGCAAATTGGTCTAAAAATTCGCTTTTGTTCGGCAAATAGCCCCGCTATTCACCTCACAAAACCGAATTTTTATCCTCAGTTTTCTGCCATCCTCGCTTCGGGCGCTATTCTCGGTCAGCCTCCTGGCCGGAACTTATTTCCATGGTGATTGTTCTAAGCAACCTGACACCTATCAGGACACATGACAAGTTACCATGCAACCACTTAATGCCGGTGGTTACCCAGCCTTGCTACAAGCCGGTGCTGCTGGAGCCTCAGAAACTTCGGACAATATAGACGACACTGCTTCAGCCATATATGTCAACCAGATTCCCCGTAGCTCTGGCACCGACGATCCGGGCTCATTCGGCAGCACCGGGTTTCCACTCCATGGTCATAATCGTTCTGTGAACGTGCAAACCGCAGTCAAGACGGACGGCCTGGCTGCTGGAACCGGCGACAACAGTGATGAAGTCGTACACTGCACCGGCGCTACCAGCGGGGTCCCGCTGAATTGCGCAGTTGAGTGCGGGGATATCAAAATGGTGGCATGGCTGCTGCAAAATGGCACCGAGGTTGATGGCCGCAACGAAGACTTGCGGAAGCAGCGTAAAGCCCGCAGATTCCCCGGCAGAGAGGGTTTTACCCCATTAACCCGGGCCGCCATGCATGGGTCAGTTGACATTGCGAGGTTACTGCTGAAGTCCGGGGCAGATGTTAACCACAGGGATGCCAAAGGCATGACGCCACTGGCCACGGCTGCGGCCCGGGGTAACATTGAACTTATGCAGCTGTTGCTTGATCACCGGGCGAATATTAACGGCAATACCGTTGGTTGGCGGACTCCCCTGACCCAGGCCGCCAGAACGGGGCAGGTTAAGGCGATAAGCCTGTTGCTGGCTCACGGCGCGAATATTGACAGCTTTGCCCGCAGAGGCGTAACGCCTCTGACTCAGGCTACCAAAAATGGCCATATCGAGAGCGTACGACTGTTGCTGACTATGGGAGCCGACGCTGATGGTAATGATTCTGGATGGTCGTCGCCACTGTGCAGGGCAGCAAGCAAGGGAGATATTGAGATTGCCCGACTACTGGTGAGTCATGGAGCCAACGTTAACAGCTTTTACGGCGGCTATTTCAGGTCGAATGCCCTGATCGAAGCTGTCCATTATAGTCATGTTGAGCTGGTGCAGCTGTTGCTGAAACATGGCGCACAGTGGCAAGGTCCGGCTGACCAGAGAGGTCTGCTTAGAATAGCTGTTGAGAATGGTGATATCGAAACCGTAAAATTGCTGTTGAAGTATAATGCGGATAATGTAAACGGCAGTGGGCTCAGAGTCTATTCACCACTGAGAGGGGCAATCAATCGGGGGAATATTGAGTTAGCGAAACTTCTATTGCAATCCGGTGCTGATCCTGATTACAAAGCCCAAAGTAGTGGCTTTCCCCTCAGACCGCTGGCCCTGGCGGCTCATTTCGGACGAATTGAATTTGTTAAACTGCTGTTGCAATACGGTGCCGATATTCACAGCCATACCTGCGGGGAACTTACACCCTTAACAATAGCGGCGTTGGCAGGGCATGACCAGGTCGTGCAATTATTGTTGCAGCATCAGGCGGACGTTCATAGTCGTGCCAAGGGTAATGCTGCCCCTTTGACGCAGGCGGCGGCCAAAGGACATTACAAGGTGGTGCAGTTATTGTTGCAACATAAGGCGGATGCCCATAGTCACACCTCTGGTGCTTGCACTCCTTTGACTCAGGCGGCGGATGCAGGGCATGACAAGGTGGTGCAGTTATTGTTGCAGCATAAGGCGGATGCTAATAGTCATTCCTCTGCCCAGGGTACTCCTTTAACCCGGGCGGCTTATGCAGGACATGACAAGGTGGTGCAGTTATTGTTGCAGCATAAGGCGGATGTTCATGGCCACTCCTCTGGTTATTTTACGCCTTTGACGAGGGCGGCTCTTGCAGGAAATTACCGGGTGGTGCTGTTGTTGTTGCGGCATAAGGCGGATGTCCATAGTCATAATGTTGGAGATGGTACTCCCCTGTTCTGGGCCAACCAAAGAGGGTTCTGGGAAATTGCTTTTGAACTGCTCTACTATGGTGCCTGTCCGGAAAGAAGTCAGGCACCGGATGTTATCCACACAGTCACTCAGAAATTTGGCTACAACCCCCAGGAAACCCCCCTCAGTCTGGAAAGTTTATGCAAGAGGCGTCTGGATGCTGTGTTTGATAAACGAACAATATATTCTTTAGATTTACCTTATTTTTTGAAAAAAGAACTGATGAAGGAAAAATTTTTCCCATAAACCGGAGCAATACGACCTGCCATTATTCAGGCCCAATGCCTTACTGGCTAAACAGCAGTCTCATGGTTTGGACGAATCCGCAGAGGTACCAGCATTTTCTGCATTTTATCCCGCCTTTGTCATTGTATCCCCTGAAGCGCTTCCGACTGATCACTGCAAATCCTCTTTGCGCAAGTACTCTTTTTGCCCGACGTGATTTCAGGGTTTCCTGGGTTAATGTGCCGAGGCTCATAAGTATCCCCTTCAATTGCAGTCGTTGCACCTCTTGAGCGATGGCACCTTGTGTTTCCATACTTAATAAACTGAAGCCCTATTGATTCAGGGTTTTTGCTTTTAATGGCATTGGCAGAAGATTCAATACCCGCTTGAAGGTCTCTTCAGAAATACTATGGGAAAACGCAAAATTGCTGAGCCTGGCTTCATTATGCGCTAACAGATGACCACTGAACTCATCCTCAAAATAAACCTCAGCAGAACCGCTTTGCTGGGAATAAACCATCCAGGGCAATGACTCAATGCCAAAAACCTCTTCTAATTGGTGCTTATCCTGAAGATGCTCGGTAATACTTTTGTCAATGTCCTCTTTTACAGATAAAAAGCATCTGATTTGTGATTTTATATAACCGGTGGTTAACCATTCTGAATGGCGTGTTAACTTTTCACATTTTTTTCCCCTGAATTCAGGCGGTTTGAATGTGCCATTCTTTTTCAGATGTCCTGATGTCGTTTTCTGATATTTCTGATCGATGGAGTTAGCTTGCTCCTCCAGTTTCCTTTTCAGTGATCTGTGGTCAGGCAGGCATTTAACACGCAATTCATCCGGCTGGAGAGCATTATCATCCAGGGCTTTCGGCATTTTTTTTATACGCAGCGAGCGTATCGGGATTTATAATGCCTACGATGACATGGTCCGGTCTTAATATCGAGGGCACGTCTTCCAAAATCAGGATGACCGGCCTTGGCGCTTTTGGTAACTTATCGTTATGGTCCAGATAAGCGAACTCTTTATTGAATCTTGTATGAAATGAATACTCAGGATACATCATTATCTGCCGGGCTCCAAACGTACCAGCCCTCACAGCTTCCAGCAATTCCTGCCTTATCTGCTCTCTGCTACCCGGGGAATGGCGAGTTTCAGTGTTTGAATGTTTGCCTTGTTGCACCAGGCAACTCTCAGGGTTCTTAAACGATACTGTTGAGAATGAATGTACTGTATTGGGTAATAAATTCATGGTGATAATACATAGAGTAATCAGAATGCCAGAGTGATGACGAAGGTGAGTTTATAACCGGCAATAACTGGCCTTTATATCAAAAAAAGTTCCTCTATTTCTGTAAAAATGCAGCCTTTGTAAAATCGCTGTTGCTTTCCTGTCCTTACACCATGGAAAACATTCGCTTGTTAAAATCCAGAGACTCTATTCCCTCTCTAATATCCCGACGCCAACTTTTCATTAATTGTTCACACAGCTTTTTATTACCTAACCAATATTCTCTAAAATTCATCACACACCTGATTTCATCTTCTCCTTGTAGGTATTTCGACAGTGCTTCGTACCGAAAGGTTCAAAATTCTGAGAATATCCTGACAGAGATCATGGATGTTGACTCAATGACTTCACTTTTCAGGTATCAATACAAAAAAAGTAGAATGGATCTCTTATCCTATAATGTCGGATAAACAAAATATGGGAGTCAAATAAATGGCCGAGTCATTCTTCGAACAACAAAATGTGCTTGGACTTATACTGGAAACCTGCTGCAAGGACCCTGTCACCGGCTTTTTTCGTGACGGTTTCTGCCATACCCACCCCGATGACAAAGGGGGGCATACGGTGTGTGCTCACATGACTGATGAATTTCTGCAATACTCGCTGTCCAAGGGCAATGACCTGATCACCCCCCGGGAGGAATGGGACTTTCCCGGGCTCAGGGCCGGTGACCGATGGTGCCTGTGTGCAGCACGATGGCAAGAAGCATTGGAAAACAATGTAGCACCTCCTGTTTATATCCGGGCGACCCATATCAATACGCTGAAGGTGATTGAACTGACTGTTTTGAAGCAATTTGCCATTGATATCAGCTAAGTCGTGGCATCGTATATTTCTGGCTATGTGGGCAGTTACTGTGCAAGGCAAAACGCTATCATGCGGGTACACAGCCATCGCAGGGTTTGCCAAGTGTCATCTTGTGCATTGAAGAACCCGCAGCCAGTCTGTTCAAGCCCTGGCTGCGATTAATGAAAGAGAAGCCGACTCCATAACAATCTAAACCACGCTGGCGATCTCGCCTGGTTTCCTCAGCATTTTATCTATGTCGCCTATATGAGTTTCTTCATCTGCAATCAAACGGCGGGCATACTCTTCAACCACCACCAGTTTATCTTTCTCAGCAAGTTCCAATAGATCGTAATAGTACTTTACCCCCTGCTTCTCAAAATCCAGAGATTCCATAAGGATGTCGTGAATATCATGTTTCGAGGTTTCCAAAAGCCCACCGATGCCAAGGGATGGGTGCTCACCGAGATAAGTGATCATTTCTCCCGCTTCATAGGCATGATTCAGCGTTTCTGTTGCTGCTGAACGAAACCATCCAACAATGGGAATCCTGCTATAGCCAAACACCATAAAGCTGTAGTGACTGTATCGTACAACCCCTGCCAGCTCATGCTCCAGAATCTGGTTCAACTTGACCACTACGGCCTGATGCTCAGTGGACATAAACACCTCATCTCAAGGTTATATTTGAGCCTGAAAGTATAGTCAGAATTATCAGTGAACCAGTCAGGATGATATTTCACCAAGTCAAGAACCTAATAATCATTTTGAGGTCAAAAGGCGGTGTTTAAAGTCCAGCTGTTCAGGGTTACATTCTGAAAGCAAACACATCGACCTCCTCTCACTCAAAGCCTGCTGGCAGGATTGACCAGGCAGCCGGTTCACGTCGGCCGCCCAACCGCTCCAGAAGTACCTTTAACGGCAAAAAAGTCTCAAACCAGCAGTCTCAAAGCAAAGCCTCCATCCCGGATAGAGGCAAACAGATTGAAGACAGCTTTTGGCAAAATAAACAGTTACAAAGCCGTAAAATCACCACGGCTGACGTGCTTAAAGCCTATAGAAATGATAGCTCGACGATAAGAAGCGGCTTCTTCCTGCAGAAGCTCTGCTTACAGAACATTTTACACGACGATAGCAAAGTTACCCCGGATCAGGTCATTCAAGAGTTTCGCCAGAAGCCAGATCAGCACAATAAGTACCAATTAGCGATAGCCCGCTTCAGAGCGGAATGTTGCCTGAGATATTTGCCATTGCATGGCCAGCAGGTCACACCGGAGCAAGTGGTCAGGGATTATCAGGCAGTCAGGGCAAGACTGGAGCTGGCGCGCTTTAAGGAAGAATGTTGCCTGAGAGGGCTTGCATTGAATGACCGGCAAGTCACACCGGATGTAGTAATCAAGGATTTTCAGGCAGTCGGAGCAACACTTGAGCTGGCGCACTTCAAAGCAGAGTGTTGCCTGAGAAACCTGGCGTTGAATGGCCAGCAGGTCACACCGGGTGAGGTGGTGAAGGATTTCCCGGATAGTCCGAAGGGCAAACTCGGGCTAATGCGTTTTAAGGAAGAGTGTTGCCTGAAGCGCCTGCCGTTGAATGGCCAGCAGGTCACACCGGATGCGGTGATTAAGGGGTATCAGACAGCCAGGACACAACTGGAGCTGGCGCGTTTCAAAGAAGAATGCTGTCTCAGGGGATTGATGTTGAATGACCAGCAGGTCACACCGGATGCAGTGGTTAAAGATTATCAGACAGCCAAAGCGACACTGGAGCTGGCGCGCTTCAAAGCGGAATGTTGCCTTAGGGGCCTGACCTTGCATGGTCAGCAGGTCTCACCGGATTCAGTAGTGAAGGATTTTCAGGCCACCAGGGCAACACTGGAGCTGGCTCTCTTCAAACAACAATGTTGCCTGAGGGGCCTGCTGTTAAACGGCCAGAAGGTCAACCCGGATTCGGTGGTAAAGGATTTCCCGGACAGTCCGGAAGGCAAACTGGGAATAACGCGCTTCAAAGCGGAATGTTGCCTGAGAGGCCTGACGTTGAATGGCCAGCAGATCTCACTGGAGGCGGTGGTTAAGGGCTTTCAGGAAAGTCAGGATAACAAACTGGGGGTCGCACGTTTCAAAGCGGAATGCTGCCTGAGGGGGCTGACGTTGAATGGCCGACAGGTCACAGCGGATATGGTGGTCAAGTGTTTTCCGGGCAGTCTGGAAGGCAAACTGGGGATCGCACGCTTCAAAGCAGAATGTTGCCTGA
Organism: Thalassotalea sp. G20_0; assembly: GCF_017744175.1. NCBI lineage: Bacteria > Pseudomonadati > Pseudomonadota > Gammaproteobacteria > Alteromonadales > Colwelliaceae > Thalassotalea > Thalassotalea sp. G20_0. The sequence goes on from NZ_JAGHQV010000014.1 coordinate 47,550, forward strand.
GGGGCCTGACATTGAATGGCCAGCCGGTCACAGCGGATATGGTGGTCAAGTGTTTCCCGGGCAGTCCGGAAGGCAAACTGGGGATAGCGCGCTTTAAGGAACAATGTTGCCTGAGGGGCCTGGCATTAAATGGTCAGAACGTAACACCGGATACGGTGGTCAAGCATTTCCTCGATAGTCCGGATCGCAAAATGGGGATAGCCCGCTTCAAAGCGGAATGTTGTCTGAGAGGCTTGCCATTAAATGGTCAGCCGGTCACACCGGAGGCGGTGGTTAACGATTATCAGGCAGCCAGGGCAACACTGGCGCTGGGGCGATTCAAAGCGGAATGCTGCCTGAGGGGCCTGCCGTTGAATGGTCAGCAGGTCACACCGGAGGCGGTGGTTAACGATTATCAGGCAGCCAAAGCCACACTGGAGTTGGCGCGCTTTAAAGAACAATGTTGTCTCAGGGGTATGTTGCTGAATGGCCAGCCGGTCAAACCAGAGGCCGTGGTTAAGGATTATGAGCGTGGAGGCTGGTTGCTCGAAAGAGCTATTTTTTATACTCAGCTGACATTGAGCGCCAGGGAATTGAATGGCCACTATCTGGATAACAGGGAGGTATTAGCAGCGTTTAATGAAGCTCCCGGAGATTATTCTGCAAAGCAAGCCAGGTATCTGATTCAAAGCCTGACACCACCTCAGCAGTTCGATGAAACCAGCGACACCCGCAGTATACTTCAAGAGGCCTGGCACATCTTAAACAATGTCATGGTGAAAGATGATGAGCAACATCGACTCCAATGTATAGTGCAGTTCATGGCTATGCAGCATGGGCTACCCATTGATCATCAGAGAGTATCAGCAGAACAGGTATTGCAGTCCATCAGGACGCTGAGACGCTCATTTCAGAATTCACGCCTGCATTTCTTCTTCCTGACATACTGTTATATCACGGGACAGTCTATTGATGGACGGAAGATCACTAAGCATCAGGCTCTGGAGTGTCTTCAAAGCTTTCCAGCCGCAAGCAAGCTGTGCCACGCATTAGGCTGCTGGTTCGCACAATACTGCTGTGACGCCAGTACAATGGATGAGTTACTGTTCGATAGCAACAGGCACTCAGCTAACCGTGCCATTGTGGGTCAAACCCTGAAACAGCGGTTAACAACCGGTGACACCGGTTTTTTGCAAAAGCAGGTTTCGCGGTTTACTGCGCTTACCCTGAAAACACTGGAGATTATTCAGGAAATCAATGATTCTTATACCAATCCACCCATGCTGATTACCGGTTCTTACGCACGCTTTTTACAGAACCTCTGCTCATCATTTAATGACATTGACATTATCTGCACGCAAGAAGCCCCTGCCAGAACACTCTTTGACAGGCTGCAGGCACTGAACACCGACAGTGATTCTGAAATCCCCAAAAACATCATTATCCGGCCAATCCGGGGGTGTCAGGCGATTAAACTGCCACACGCCTACAATATTCAATTTAATGACGGTGATTTGGGGATGAAAGCAATGGTACTTCAGATCAGCATTGTCGCCAGAGTAGCCCATGAACAGGCCATACAATTGCCCGTGCACGTTCCCGGCGTTGAAAGGCCGGTATGGTGCCTGTCGTTTGCTGAGGAAACCCGATTACTGAACGATACGCTGGAATACCTCGCTAACAATCTTGACTTGCTGACAGAACAATTGCAAAAAGGAACAGAATACCTGCCACGAACCATTCTGTTTAATCTTCCTCAAACCCCTGATGAGCGTATTTATGGTTTGTTTATGCGCTGCCTGCTTAGCCTGAATAAAGCCCGGCAGTTTATCGCTCTGCAAGAAGCCCAACCCAAACAACCTGACGGCCAGACCAATCACCTTCAAGAACAACAACATCGCCTGCCTGTGCTGACTGAAACGCTGCAAATAAAATTGACCAGCCATGCTTGCCGTAAGGATTTTGAACATAGAATAAACGACTGGCTAGCGACAACACATCATGTTAATGATTATGAGTTCAAGAGGAAGGACTTCATCAAAACACTACTGGCAATAATGAACATTGAAAAAACTCATAAACTTGAAACAGTTAATCAGATTGAAAGCAATTAACCACAAAACCAATCCTGATTAAATTATCAGTTTTTTATTTAATTTTTTTAAATTATTAAATATCATCTATTAACTAATTTCAGCAATTACAGATGTTCATCCCAGAAAATGATTGATGAGTAAGGATCTAGTCGAGTTATGAATAACATTCGAAACGGTAATTATACCTATGACCTCAGTTCTGCAACAAACCAGCAGGATACCGAAGCAGCTGCTGGCCCCTCAAGAGCAATACTGGGACACCATAGCGTTGATTATAATAATACCCCTCAGACCCATTTACCCAATGCACCTTCACCCGAAGCTGAGACAATTTTTAAATTTGTTGATGTAAATACTGGTGACACCCACATAGCAAAAGGTTTTTCAGAGCTTTTAAATTACGACCAACTTCTTTTAAATCTAAGAAACTCTGGTGGTGATGATTATGTCAACTACGGGCAGCCCGTAGAGGAAATCGCCGACGATATTCGTTCAAATGATAATCTAAAGTCGTTACTATTAGTAGTGAACAATATTGAGGAAGTTCCTGTTGCCCGGGAAACTTCTCGTATTGCAGACAGGGATATATCCATTAGTGGATTTGATGTAGAAGATAACAGTGGATCTGATACTGACCCTGAGAGACCATTTAACGAAGTGATGAGTAATCTGGCAAACAGGGCGCAGACATTTAATAATACTAACTGGAGAAATGTAAGACGTTCGTCCGTTTTTTCCTCTGGTGTCTCTGATCAGGATATTTTCAACAGCGGTTTTTATTCACTCAAAGATGGGGAACTGGTGCGATGTTTTTCATGTGGTGGTTGTCTGGAAAACTGGAAGAGAGATGAAACGCCAGATGATTTACATGCCCAGAAGTTTCCAAAGTGCCAGTTTATCAGAAAGAAGTTGGGTGTTGATTTGGTTAATACCATTCAAAAGGCCCTTACCACTGAACAAAAAAATGACGTAGCCAGGACTATTCCCGGATCGCGACATTTATACAGTCAACCTATCGGTGGGCAGAGTAATCGCCAAGTGGCGAGCTCCAGCGATGACTTAACACGTGTTCTTGCCTCTTCATCCTCCAGAACAGCCAGATCCAGAGCCCGATCCAGGGCAGAAAGATCCAGAGCAGAAAGATCCAGAGCAGAAAGATCCAGGTCCAGACTTGATTCCAGATCAAGTTCCAGCTCTATATCCGGATACAGGTCTGGCTCTAGTTCTGGTACTTCATCACCAGTATCCTGGCTTGATCAAGAGCATCCTGCAAATTACAGAACAGATAATCAACCTGCAGATATTAATCTGTCGGTTAACCAAGCCAAAGCAAGGCTTGTCAATATTTTCAATCCAGTTCAAATGCAGAAACTTCACATTCTTGAAGATAAGGTCAACAGTGCAAACCGTTCAGAGCGTTTAAACCTGGGTAATGTATACAAAGAAATACTCAATAATCTGCTGAAAAAACCAGAGCTCATTGGAGAAATTATCGAAATAATTGAAAGTATGTCATCCGAAGATTGCGAGGACCATACCGCAGAAGTTTGTGACCTGATAAAAATAAGATTCAAGGCGGCATCACTGACGGAGGGTATATGTGATCAAGATAACAGCATTAACTGGTTTTCATTGCTTGGTAAAGTCAAACTACTTATTCATGAGGAACAACTGATCAGCGTCCTGGGCAGGCACAACCTCCTTGGAGGTGATGAATCCACTGAAATCAGAGCATATGTAAAAAACCGGTTTGCAAGAGAAATTTGTGATTTTTCTGAAAATCATATTCAACAATATTTCTCAGAAGAGGGTCGTAGTGCTGTCGATGCTATCGAGGGTTGTTATGAAAGGTTGCAATATGAATTTATTCAGGCAATAAACAATAAAAGCCTGTTAAAAAATTATTTGATAAACTTATGCAAGGATGAAATATTTTTTGCATTTACCAAAGCCCATGATGAAGAATTTTCACAATGGCTGGCTAAGGAAGATAGCAACTTTGAAGGGTTAGCAGATCATTACGACCAAAACAATGCAGGGAGTTCCAGTTCAAATGAATATGCCTATGTCACCTCATTAAATAGGCTCAGGGAAACCAAGAATCTTGTTGATTCATTGGCACTAAATCAATTTTTTGATTCAAAGATTGATAAACAATGGGATGCACTGGTTTATGCGACCAAACCATCAACTTACTAGTATCTGATTTTTTTGTAACCAACTGAATGCTTGATTCAATTCATCCAGGAGGCTGACCGGGAATAATGCCCGTCCAGGAGCAGTTGCCGCGAAGGGCTGCCTATTCTCGAACAACCTCCTGGTGATCAAGAATTCACCAACCTCAACGTCCCGGGCTTTATTAGCCGCTTATTTTCCGTTTCACTCTAAAGCCTGCTCCCAAAGACACCCATCTCGATTATTCTACCTGCATAAAGTCATCATCCCTGACAGTGCGCCCAGGGAGAAAGTTTAAAAAACCAGTGACCGTAAGCATTCAATGCTCCATCCCTTGAGATACACAGGGTCCAAAAGCAGTTACCGGGTTTGTTTGATAAACATAATACTGACAGATTATTTATCATAGGAACCTTTCTAACAAGAGGAGGTCTTAATACATAATTCAATTATTATATAATTCAATGTATTACTATCATCAATTACCCGATTTTGATATTGATAGCCTTTTTGCAAGACCATCAGATCAACCACTCCAGACAGGCACAAATGAACAACAGTCGACGTACCAGGGTGTGTCCGTTAAAACGTCTATTGAACCGTTGCCTCTATATCATGATCAACCAGGTAAACAACACAATAACACTGGCTCCGCTAGCTTTTGGGATGGACATGGCATAGCACCTCTACCACATGTCACGCCTTCAGACTTTTTCAGAACTGATATTACTAAGGATGCTCCAAAGGGAACGCTACCGGAATAATCCAACTTATGCAGAAAGTGAAAGGGAGCGTCAAAGAGTGATTAGAAAAACAAATTATTTAAAGCGTAAAAAGAAGCTTCACAAACAAGCCACGAGTGCAAAAGAAACTGTATGAACACTGACAAGGCAGAGGCTTTATCATGGATAGACTTTATTTTACTGCTCAGGTAAATGCAGCTCCTGATCACTTGTCGTACGTTCAAGATACTGCTTCTTCTGAACCTGGCACATCAGGTCGGGCCTTTTCCCGTGACGTTGGGGAAGCAGCCACTAGTCTCTATACTGTGAGTAGAGATGAAACCACTGAAAACCACCTTCAGCAGCCTGCTGTCCCTTTTCATAACCCATTTGATGATCCCCGGTTTGAGAAAAGATCGATAGTCATCATCGATGGCCTTACCAGGCAAGATCAGGTTCTTGATATTACGGTTAGACGAAAACTTCAGCGTAGTGAGCCCACATATATTTATAACGTGGGTTTACCTCAAAGAGCCTCACAATGCTTGTTGTGTGTTGATAACGCTATTGGCATACTACCTCTTAACCCTGGCACCATATACCCGGGACAGTCAAAATTACCATTTTCTAACTTGAACTTTTATGAGAAAGAATGGTCTCAGGGTGGTGTTCAATAATTCAATAATTCAATAGTTCGATGTACAGCCCTTCTTCTTTTGCTTCAGCTCGATTAAATGCAGCCTATGGCCGCTTACCTTACCTTCATGATTCTACTTTTTCTGAATCAGTAGCAATAGGCAGGGCCTTCTGCCGTGACGTTTCAGAAGTGTCGAATATTCTATCCATTATGCGTGGTGATGAAACTGCTGAAGACTATCTTAAGCATCCAGCTGTGCCTTTTTATAATCCCTGGTTTGAAAAAAAACCAGTGGTAATCGTTGCCAGCTGTCATGATAAAAATCAATCAGTTGACTTAATACCCGGAAATAAAGTTCAAAATAAGGTTCCCCCCCCTGCATACATTCCCGGTAATGAACGTTTTTCGATCCAGTCTCTTTTAGGTTTAAGGCAATCAACCAATCAAAGCATATCAATTGTTAATAACAGTCATCATCAATCTGAAGAAAGTTCCACTCATGTTGACAATACACAAGTTCGTGCCGGTACTATTTCCGGGTCGGTTGAAAAGGCTGAGATAATTAAACCTCAACCAACTACACATTCAACTCAGGCTACCACTCTTGAAGATATTTTTCTGTTGCCAAATAAACAGGCCAAAGCCAAATATGATCTATCCGACGGCAGATCAAAATACGAAACATCTGATAAAGGCAAGAAGACCCGGGCCAAATACCGTTCATCCGACAAGGGTAAAAGAGTCAGGGCAAAAGCCAGGGCCAAATACGAAGCAACCGATAAGGGAAAAGCAGCCAGAGCAAGGGCCAGGGCCAAATACGAAGCATCCGGTAAAGGCAAGAAAGCCAGGGCCAAATACGATGCATCCGGTAAAGGCAAGAAAGCCAGGGCCAAATACGAAGCATCCGGTAAAGGCAGGAAAGCCAGGGCCAAATACGAAGCATCCGAGAAAGGCAGGCAAACCAGGGCCAAATACGAAGCATCCGAGAAAGGCAGGCAAACCAGGGCACAAAGGCAGAATTATCGTATCGGTACAAATGGTGCAGGTAAGATGAGTTAATTTTTCACTCACCAGCTCTGATAACTCAGGAATAAGAAATGAATAACTGCCTTACTAACAAAAATAGTGATATTCTCAACCTTGGCTCATGGCAAACTACAAAGGTCATTTCAAATCCTTACCTGGAACTTCAGGGGTTATTAGTAAAGACTGTATTGACGGTGATAAAACTATGCAAGATTCCTCGTTTATTGTTATAAGACAATTTATTAAAAGAGTACGAAAGACTGTAAGCAAATTTAATGGCTCCTGCACATGGCACTTTTCACAGGTGGAAAATCCGGTAGCTGGAATCATTGGAAGTCTCCCGGAATCACGAAGAGGTATATGTGAGATGCTAGCGGCCCGGTGGATTGAACGGCATGCCCATAACAGCAGTCTTGCCAGCTGGCTATCAACTTCCGGTTCAATTGAAAAAAATGACATCAACCCTTCAAAAATCAGACAAATTATGCAGCAGTTTATCGTTACTTATACACTGAAATCCGGTTTGATATTAGAGAGTAATTCGGGAGATGTTAATCAAGAATCTTCAATTGACTTATGGCTTGGGCGCCATGGCATCCTACAACTTCGAAACATCAATTATTCGTGGGCTGGTCGGTATAAATTTAACGAGGAACAAACACGGTCTGATATTCGTGAAAACATGTCTAAAGGCGATTATGCCAGAGACATTGCCATAAATGTGCAGCGAGACTTACATAATTGCCATTATGGAAACTATGCCTTGATTAGAATTTTTGGTTTTAGTGGGCATGCGATGGCAGCCTGGATTGCTCAGGATGCCTGTTTTTTTGATCCCAACTTTGGTGAGTTCTATTTTTCAGATAAGAACACCTTTATCAACTGGTTTCCATACTTTTTTCTTGCATCACCCTACAGCCTTCCTATTGTAGGTCTTTCTGAATGGTATGAGAACTGTTTTTATGCCCCATGCCGGTAACCATTGGTTTCCACTATTAGTCAGAGGTTAATAGCATGGACAACTGCATGAAATCAAACACTGCCAACAATACTCAACAAACAGTTTATCTGGGAGATCCCTCCCGTATCAGGGGTGGAAGACCAGCATCGGTGTTCAACAGAATTGGTCAGTTGATCAATCCAATGAACTGGTTCTCTCAACGGGTGGGAAGTAACCGATACAGTGACTATCAAAAAGCCAGCAGTAATTTGGTAAAGAGTTTGAATAATTACCATGAAATCAAGCTGGCAGCTAGCAAAGTCCTTTATCTGACAACCGGCAACCATCGTGAGGATATTGGTCATAAAATACAAGAAGAACTCAACTCCATGAAGCCTGCTATTTACAGGCGACTTGAGGACCATGATCCGACCTGTTCAATATCGACTACTGACATCAAGCCGAAGCAGGAAATTACAATGACAGATCAGGAATTAGAAACAATGCTGGATAATAATACGTCCATACTCAGTAGATTTGAGGAGCTTATAACAATAATTGAAAACAGTAAGTCACTTAGCCCCAGTTCAAGTGATACTAAGCAGGCTCAAGCCAGTACAGGAAAATTGGCAGATAATATCACTACGGCAATCAACGAACTGGCTTTGACCTGCATGAAAACCAGTGAAACAAATAAACAGAACCTTCATTATCAGCTGGCCGTCAAAGAAACAATAATAATGAATGGCGTATTAATCAGGAACCCTGAGTTGAACACTATTGACAACTATATAAATCAAAGAATTAAAAATTCATGTATACCCGAGGAGTACAGGCAGATAGCCCATTTAAACATATCATGGAATATCCTTCTTCATACTTTGGGTCTTGACACTGAATTATTAGCAGTTAGATTTTCAGAACTGGACAATATCAAATATCTGATTTTTCATTCGATGAACGCCTCTTCCATAAAAGAAGGAAAGGATTGTGGAATCAGCCGATTTTTCACCCGTTTTATGAGTCAGGAGGATGGAGATATTAATAACCCGGCCAGGGCCGAACGAGTAAAAGAAATTATGGCTCTGGAAACAAGCATCGCTTCTGGCAAATTACAACCAATCTTGCTCGATGGTATTAAACTCGCGGAACCTGTGGAAATATCCAGCGTTGATTTTACCAGTTCAGCTATACTGCGAAGTAATGAAATATATAATTTCAGGCGGGCCATACTCTATCCGGCTTACAAATGCCATAAAGCTCAACTTGAAGGAAAGCCTCAGGAAGAGAAAGACTGCCTGCACATACTGACCTTGTCTTGTCTGGCCTATTTCTTCCGTATAATGAGAGCTGAGTGGTCAGAGGGTTTAACCAGCCATGTTAATGCTGCAATCCGGATTATAGAGTTTATTCAGTCTATAAAATCAGATCGTTTATCTTCATTGTCCGGACGGAAAGAGTATCCATTTAAAAACCTGGAACAGTTAAACGAGCATTTTTCAGGGTTTTATCACAAATATTGTACGTAGCAATCACCGATCTCAATCTTCGGGCAATGCCGGATTATGTTTTCGCCAAAAGCACTTGAACCTTTTTCTTATCGCAAGACTGAGGACCCAGAACCTGATATTGTCCTAAACGTATTCTGCCTGCGGATAGCACAGGAGCCTCAAGAAGACAACCCGGTATTTCGGCGTAACATTTTAAAGTTGTACAATTCATCAGCAAATAACCGTAATTGTACAAACTGTTTATTGTATTCTTTGTCTTCAGTTTTTGCCAAAGGCCCCTACTGTTTACGCTGACATGTATGGTACATGACATATCATTGGTCATAACCTGCCTTCCCAACAGTAATCCTCTGCCAAGAGGATTACTGGTCTTGTAACCAAGGTGCCAACACTGATCTTCATTTAACGTATAATGCGACAAATGCCCCCAACGCACTTTGACCGGCAAATTAAAGTAGAACGATAGCATCCTGCTCAGGTCACCAATATAGGTGGTTTTTACTTTCAGGATCGAATGGAATCGTAATAAAGTAAGGTTAGTGAATACCCTGTCAGTGGTTTGTGATAACCCGTTGATATCTAAAAAAGCCCCCGGCCACTTGCCGAGTTGATGGATACGCTCAAGCATCATGGGCAGTGATGCGTATTGATCTATTGCAAAGCGTTTTTCAAGGATTGTACGATTAAATAATTCAATAAAATTAAAAAGACCGGATTTTTGTTGCTCAATGTAAACCTGTCGCAAAGCATCTTGAAAGTAATGGGGCATGATGCCTTTAGGACCGGTCAAACAGGGAAGGTTTGCCATCACAACCGTCTCGTTGTCGGTGGCATTCAGGGCGAATACTTCCTGATCAGACTGATACCCATATAAAGAGGTCAATATTCCCGGAAGCTTCCCATCGATAGCAAGCAATATCCTTAGAACCTGGCGAAACTCAAATCTTTCAGACTGTTTGAATAGCGAGCTTTGGATAGTATCAGTCATCAGTCAGTACCGGGAAACTCAGGGTCTTTATGCCACCGTCAGCACCCGACTTTAAATGCGCTATCATACGACTATGGGTACCCATCGGCCGCCAGAAATTGAGTACATGGCACAGCAGGTTTAACAACAGCGTTGCAGGAAAAGCGGTTAATTCCTGACAATTCAGGGTTATATGAAAACAGCAGCCCTGACTGACAAAATGGCGGTTGTCTATTATGGTGGGCCGAAGGTCATGTGACACTTCCAGCGACTCAATACTCCGCACTATTTGGCCGGCATTCCCCGAGCCCGGCTGGATAAATAATTCAAGCAAGTGTTGTAATTTACTGGCCTCATTCCTGTGGATTCTGAAACTGCGTATATTCAGCTGTAAGGCCGAGAGTAAATCCCAGCTGGCTCCCGCAGACAGCAAACCATCCACACACACCCTGGAAGTATCATTTAACAAACGAATACCGCAAGGCAAAGACACATTGATCCCTCTGACTTTAGCCGTAACCGGCAACTGGCTGGCCTGCGGATCATAGCAAAGGCATTTTACTGCCAGCAATCGCCTGTCAGGATGATTATGCTGCCCTGTGTATATGAACTGTAGATAGTCAGTGTCCTGATCTCTGCTGAACTGCCAGCTCACGTCTGAACGGACCTGTTCAAAGCTGGAATGAAACAGCGCTGATAGTTCAACAGACTGCTCCGGCTCGGTGATATCGGTGACTGAAAGTATTTCCCGTATCCGTGCATGATGGTGCAGTGGCCCCATGGATAGCGGCGTATCATGGGTTTCATGGTTGATTTTGACCGGATTGGTATAACCCTCAAACAGGTTAACCACTGGCGTACAGCCCAGCAGCAGATGATCCAGCCCGATATTCTCGGTACTTTGTTCGATCTCATCATCCAGTAACCAGAGAATATCCAGTGTTGTACTGCGGATTTTTTCGGCATAACCGGTGAGATCGAGATGAAGAAAGCGGAACAGTTCCGGTGCCTGAAAAAAATTCATCAGCAGCAGATGGCTGTCGGAAAGACCGGGATCTGTTGGTAATATACGGCAATCGCCACCAAACATCGGCCATGATAATCGCTCCACGGGTATGGTGATCACCTGTTGATCAAAGCAGATCAGAATACGTTTCAATGAACTGACCAGGGTATCGAGGAACTCATCGGCCCTTAAAGCGTTCGGGTTGGCGTAAAACTCTATGCCCTGTCCCAGGTATTCTCCCAGGCCGGTGGACAAATCATTGCTGGCAATGGAAACCTTCAGAGCTGAACGGACCTCCGGTAATAGCGCCATAACCTCTTCCGGGAATGGAGCTGAAAGGCTTTTAATGCCGTTTATATTGACCGGTATCAGGTATTGGTTTCTGCAGGTTTGAAACTGGTATTTACCCTGTTTATCCGCAAGTTCAAACAATTCCCCTTTCTCAAGGGTTGTTTCTTCCTTTAATGTGCCAGTGGCAAATGTCAGAATGCCCAGTGCCGGTAACGGCTTGAGAAAATCCGAATAAAACAGCTGGTATATCTGTCGACAGACGGACTCATAACCATCATCCAGGCGAATCTGGAGCTCGGTACAGAGCCAGGCAACCCCCTCAAGAAGACGGGATATATCCGGATCTGATGGGTAACCCTCGTTCAAATCCAGTTGCCGGGCGGTCTCTGGCTGCTCACTGGCAAACGTCCGGAGCTTAACCCGAAGTTTGTGTAACTCCTGTTCGTAACGCCTGTTCTGCAGACTCAACTTATGTGTAGATGGCATGGGTAACTAACCCTGAATTGAATATTCTGCTGGTAACGATCCGATAACGCCCCTTCGATAAAAAAACTCAGTAGATTCTGTCCATAATCTACATGCACCGTTACCCAGTCCAGGCGTGGTTCAAAGATAAGAATTCGCTGCCAGAGCGTTTGCCGCAGGCGAAGGTTATCGATCAGGTGAGTCTGACAGCACGGTATGCCAAAACCGGCAAGGCCGGTTTGTCCGGGCCCGGCTTCATTGCGGCCAGACAGCATTGAATTTCCGGGAGGAGCCCGGGTTGATAGCAGAGTCACTATGGTGTAGACGACAGCGCCACGGATACTGTCATGCTCGTCAGGAGTGGACATATTAATAAACTTTTCGAACATGATTACCTCCACACTATCCGTCGGTGTGATGTGACAGAAAATCATCAGACTCCGTTGACAGTTGCAAGTGAATTCTTAATGCATCCAGGGTAAATCCCGGCGGCAAGTGCGGGAGCAGTTCCAGCGTTGCCAGAAATACTCCCGGCTTGTCTTCTACCTCCTGAACCGAAAATTTTGCCCATTTCAGAGGCGAAACCGCCAGCAGGGACAGGTCCCTGATTTCTGAGGGGCTGCAGTATTGGTCAAGCCACCGTTGCAGGTCGTGTGCATACTCCACAACCTGATGGGTCGAGCCTACCCGCTCACGGGCTTTTACTTTCAGATAATGCCCAAAACGACAGACAATCAGCAAAGGCGGCAGAAACTGGCAGTACTCCTTTCCCGGGAGTACCCCGGTCATGGACATGGAAAAAAAACCCGTTCTATGGTCAAGCCAGCCGCTACCCAGCGGCATGATGCCCAGTCTGGTAAAGGTCGATTCCACCGATTCAGTCAGCCGGACTTCAGCCATGGTTCCCGGCTGATCGGGCAGTAGAGCTCCACACTTGACCCCCTCACCCCAAGCCTGCAAGCCGGAAAACCAGCCATGCTCACCAAATTCCCTGACCACCAGGGCAAGTAGCGCATAACCACTATGACACCAGACAGCCCCGGTGCGAGGTAGATAAACCTTGTCGTCAGCCCCCCGGTCACTGCCGGTAGTAAAGCGAGGCCAGGTAACGGCAAGAAAAACGGCAGACGCCTGTTCTCTGATGGCCCTGAAGCCCTCATAATCGGCAAATGTACCCACCCTTTCCAACCTTGATGCACAGCTGGATAACGCAGGGTTGTCACATTGCCACTGGTTGCCCATACCAAGAACAACAGGACAGAGAGACAGTTCTCCCAACTCAGACAGTTTGCCAACAAGCTCTGCCTGCTCAGAGGGGATATGGTTGAAAAACTCAAAGCGATAGTCTGCCATCAACAAACCAAAAGGCTCCCCTCCCAGCATACATAGCCCTTCCCGGTACACCTTCTGATAGAGCAGGGTTTGTGACAGACTGCCCGACGATTGCAGGTTGTTGTGCAACTCTGCCTGAGATAAATCCATAACCTTGACTTTAGCGCCATCGCCATCCTGTTGCTGCTGGACCAGCCAGGACAAACCGGCCCAGGTTGCCTTGAGTTCTGTATAGGCGACAGAATCAATAACGACCTGAACCTGACAATGCAGCAGGTCATCAATCGCTGCAACTAGGCGTAAAATGTTGATTTCCAGTGTGCCCATATCAGTCATTACGAAGAGGGTATGGCGGCCACAGTTCTCAGCGACGCAGTAAGCTCTTCCATTTGCAGCCAGGGCCTGAGATTGGCAACCACAAAATAACTGCCGGGCTTGCCTTTTTGTTCTACTACCGAGACCTGCGACTCCCTGAGGGGGCATCTTGCCCTGGCTTCATTACCAATGGCATTGGGGTTGGTATACTGGCCAATCCAGTTCTTCAGCTGCTTTTCAACGTCTTCAGCGGTCAAATTGGAACCGATATAATCACGCCCCATCACTTTCAGATAATGGGCAATCCGGCTGCAGGCCATAACATAGGGCAGCCGGGCGGATATCGCAGCATTGGCTGTGGTTTCCGGCTCAACAAAAGTCTGCGGTTTCTGGGCGGTTTGCGCGCCCAGAAATACGGCAAAGTTCTGCCCTTTATAATGCACCAACGGCAGGAAACCGAGGTCACTGAGTTCCTTCTCCCGTTCATCGGTAAGATTGACCTCGGCAGGACAATACTGAAGACGATCACCTGACAACGATTGATAGGTAAAGTTGGGTAGGTTCTCTACCCTGCCACCATTATCAACGCCACGAATGGCGGTACACCAGCCAGACTGGCTAAATGCTCTGGTCATATTCAACGCCAGTTCATAGGCGGCGTTGGTCCAGACAAAGTCCCGTTCATGGTCCAGTTGAACAACGCCTTCCTCGCTGCGGGCCAGCTCCTCAAAGTCAAATCGGGTTGCCGGGTTGGTCTCGGCCCCGTAGGGGAGCCGGGCCAATACACGGGGCATGGTCAAGGTAACAAAGCGGGCATCATCACAGCTTCTGAAAGCATTCCAGGCACCATAGAGCGGATCATCAAAACCTGTGGCTACAGGCCGACCTTCTGCCAGGGCAACAAAAGAAGGTAATTCAAACATCCCGGAGGGGGCAGCCGCTATAAAAGGACAGTGGCTGGCGGCGGCAACTTCCGCAAGATAACGGAGCAGCGTAATATCCTGATCGCTGTAGCTGAAATACATATCGCCCACCAGCAGGCCATAAGGCTCACCACCGGCCGTACCGAACTCCTGCTGATAGAAGTTATTAAACAGTGGACTGCGATCAACAGCAGGTGCATTCTCAAATTGCGTTAGCAACTCTTGCTGAGAGGCATCAAAGAGTTTTATCTTCAAGCTGGTACCGAGTTCTGAGTTACGTACCAGCTTTTGCAGCCCCAGCCAACTGCCCTCCAACCTGCGAAAATCAGGGTTTGCCATTACAGAAGACAACTGCCGTGAAACAAGAGCATCAATATTGGCAACCGCATCGTTGATGGTATGGGTCAGGTTACCCATCCACTTCAGGTGCCCTTCTCTGAATTGAATAACAAGATTGATGATCAGAGACTTAAGGTCATCTGCATTGCTCTGGCCCCGGTTTTCCTGAAGGGTTAATAAAACACCGTTGGCAAAAACATCCGGAAGGTTTGTTTCAGCGAGGTTAGCTTCAACATCACTCATGATAGTCAACTACTCCTTACTAATATCCAGCTCATCGGCCAGTTTTTGCATCAAATCATTATTGCTGATCACTTGTCTCAGTGTTTTTTCGAGATCCCGACAACGGTCCGACTTGCCGAGTAGCGACATCAGCTGATTTCTGGCAGTAACCAGGTCATTCAGAACAGGCACCTGTTGTACGATATTGTCGGGTTCAAAATCTTCCATGGCATTAAAAGAGAGATCACAGGCAATTGGTGCCCCATCCTCTTCAAGTTTATTTTCTACAGAAAGACTGAGTTCAGGACCCAGCTTTGACATAATCAAATCAAAATTATCCTGATCTACCCGGATAAACTGCCGGTCTTCTATGGCATCTTTTCGATCATCAGGGCGATGACCTGAGAGATCGGCAATAACCCCGACCACAAATGGCAGTTCACGGGTTTGGGTTGATCCGCTCACATCAACATCGTATGTGATACTGACACGATTTTTATGAATACGTTTATGTTGGGAATTTTGAGGCATTTTTTTGATCCTCACCAATTTCAGGTAGTTTTTCGCAATAAATTCTATAAATTTTAAAGAACGGACACAGCTGATTAACTTGTTACGGTAGATTCTGCCGATGCTGATTTAACGTTATAAGTAATCAACCCACCAGGTGTTAATTCACCACTGGCCGATTCAAACCAGTGTTTTATATGAAACATGCTATAGGTGATGTGATACTGGACCGTCGGTGTACCATCATTACCGGACATACTGAAATAACTGAGCCGACTTTCCTCAAGGGTCACCTGCAGGTAGACTTCAGGCCCCTGATTTGCCACCCTTTCAGGCTTTGTGCCAATCAGAAATAATTTCTTTCCCTCACTTGAAGGTGCCAGTAACAGGGATAATATGTTTTCATAGGCTCCGCAGAGTGTTTTATTGAGCCTGAATTCGTGCATCATACAATTACCACTCTCCATATTACTGTGGTCTCCAACATCCATGCCTATTGATCGGGAAGCTCCCCAGCTAAACGACGATATTGCAAACCAGCCTTCCTTCGGCAAACCATCACCACCAGTGAATTTTTCCAATGTTGATGCCCCTTTTGGAGTTTGTCCTTCAATATTCATGTAAAAAGTAGCCATGGTAGTTTTCCCGGGAATATAGAAAATTGATAATGTATAGTACTGGCCGTACTTAAAGAGATCAGCCAGACAATCAATGGCTAAAGGCAGCTCTACTAATACAAATAGCAGAAGACCTGTTTTTTCAATTTCTCATAAGATTATCCCTCGTTTTTTTCTTCAATTGACAGGGTATCAACCATACCGAGCCGCCGACTGATATCCTGATACAGTTCCTGCTGCTCACCGGTCATTTTTAAAAGAAGCTCGGGAAAACTGAGATCCAGCCAGTTCAATGCCGTTTCAAGTTGCCAGGAAACCGGGCTATGGGGTTCGGTCTGGCGAAAAAAGGTAAGCAGCTCCTGAATGGTGACCCTGGCACTATCACGATTCAGGACTTTTGGTGCCATAGGTGTGACTGTCAGACCATCACCCCCCATACTATCTGATGTTTGAAGACCGTCTGTGATTTCTTGCTCAACGGACTGCGATTTTGGAACACATTGATTGAGCACCAGAATAGCGTCATTAATAACCGATTTGATTTTCTCAAGATGTATTATTTGGCCAAAACGCTTGAAATGCCCCAGAAGCTTCTCCCATGATTCAGCGAGAGACTGGAGGCTACTCAATATGTCAGCAGAAAGTCGGTCAGGTGTTTCATATCCCTGATTAATTGCCTTAATGTCTTTCAAGGAGTGATTATTCAATAGTTCCGTTTCCAGCAGAGGGGCCAAAAACAGTGGCTCTTTACTCTCATCTGAGATCATGGAAGCAAGGCGACCAAGGGATTCACAAAAAGACTCTTTAATATCACTACTACAATCAGTGGGCACCCGTTCAAGACACAGATCAAGCAGAAGGAAAGAAAGGCAGAAAGACTGCCATGGTGATTCAGGAGTGTACAGGCCGGAATACGCCAGCCAACCGAACCATTCCGGTGACCACAATGCATTGCTCTTCGTTTCACCTAACAACCACTGATGACACTCCTGCCAGGCGCTGAACAGACTCTTTCTGAGGTTGATTGCGGCTTCAACATCAGGCTCTTGCAACCAGGCCCTGGCAACCGAATTAGCCTCCGCAATCAGTTTGCGGAGAAATCTGTATTGATCGGTGCCGTGTAACAAAGGGGGTACGAACGAGTCTGTAAAGAGAGAACTAAGAGATAGATATAGATTCTCATTCAAAATAATCATAATCAAAATACATCAATAATAATTTTTCAATGGAACAATATACATTCCAGTGAAACGAAATCTTGAAGAAGTTTAGTTAGATAAACATTGAAGGCTATTCTCCTTTCCAGCCAGACTTATTCAATCCGACAACTTAGATTAGAATCTAGATCAATTTCAAAAAAACACTTAACTTTTTTATGCTATATACAGCATTTATTAATTAGTTTTTTTTATTTTCATTTTTAAGAAAAATAACTAGGATTCCATGAATAAATATTTGTGTATTAAAAAAATATATGAAAATGAATAACAACTTTACACCTGACAATAGACGTCTTATCGCTGAAGACGTTGCAGGAAACAAGTATATTGCTACAAAGCTGGAAGTCAGTGAGAAACTGTGTGAGCTGTTTACGGTTCGGGCAACGGTATTCACCAGCGGAAGCTTTGATGAGCACAGCTTTATTAACAAACCTTTAACTATCAGCTACAGATCGGGTTTTGAAACACAGCTAACAACACGATTTGTTGTTAATGGCTACGTAAAAGAGCTTTGGAAGTATTCAAGGGAACGAGGGGATACCTTATGGGAGATAGAGCTATGCCCCTGGCTGTATAGACTCAGCACCAGAAAGAACTGTCGTATTTTTCAAAACATGAATGCCTACGAAATCATTGATCAGATCTGTTCTGAGTATGAATTCGATACATCGATCCGTTTTTCTGATTTCAATGATATTGAGTCCCGAACAGTTTGCGTACAGTACCTGGAAACTGATCTTGAATTTTTCTCCCGACTCCTCAGTGAAGAGGGCAAGTGCTACTATTTTGCCCACGACTTCGGCAGCCATACCATGGTTGTTGGTTCAAACCATGAGGCCTTTACCCGGATCGATGAGCCGGTTGAATATGGCGAACAGGCCAGCGATAAAATTAAAAGCCTGCGAGGCTGCACTCCGGTTTTCCACACCCATTACAGCTGTAAAGCTGTTGTCACCGGTTACAACCGGGAGCAGGCGGAGGCCATCATCAGTTCAGCTGCCCAGGCCAATAGAGGTTCGGGTACAGCGCCCTCCACGGAGGCGATGCTCTGGGATTCCCGGGTTGACCAGAGATCGACTGCTGATCAGGCGGCCCTGAATTTTACCAATCGCTTATCCAGTCATCGTCTTAGCTGCAAAAGTTCACAATCCGGGTTTCGTATTGGCACCAGGTTTGAAATCATCTGTCATACGGATTCTAACCAGCAGGGAGAGTATTATATTGATCAAATCTCTCACCAGTTTCACTGCAATGTCAATGAACAGTCCAGGAGTAAGCAAAAAGAGTACGAGAACACCTTTACCTGTATCAATATTGACTATCCTTTTGTTCCCCCTGCCCTCAACAAAAACAGAATTCCAGGCATACAAACCGCCCTGGTTTCAGGGCCTGACAGCAAAGAGATTTATCATAATGACCAGGGTGATATAAAAGTCCGTTTTCATTGGGACAGTTCAGGAACAACAAAAGGCGATCAATGCTTCTGCTGGGTACCAGTGGCTCAATCATTGGCAGGCTCTGGTTTCGGAAGTTTTATATTGCCCCGTGTCGGACAGGAAGTGGTCGTCAGTTTTATTGACGGAGATCCCGACCAACCTGTAGTGGTAGGCTGTCTGTTTAATGGTCTTAACAAAAGACCATACAGTGAAGGGCATTTTACCGGCTTCAAAACACTGTCCATGCCCAATGGTGCTGAAGGTCACGAGGTCAGGCTGGATGATACCAAAGATCAGGAGGAGTTTTACATAAGGAGCCAGAGGGACATGTTACTGGAAGTTGTCAACGACCTGGCTTCCTCTGTTGCGGGTAATCAGACAATGAATACTGAAAAGAACCTGAAATTGGTATCCGGCGCTGACATCGATATTGCATCTGGCGCTAACGCCAGTTATTCCTCTGATTCTGATACTGCTATCAAGGGACAGAAGATTAATATATCAGGCAGTGCGGGTATCACTCTGACCTGTGGCAACAGTGAAATCAGTATCAGCCCTTCAGAAGTCACCATAAAATCGCCCAGTGTTACCATTGAAGCGGATGTATCAACAACAATAAATGGCAAGATGGTTAACATTAAAGGAGAGCTGGCAGCCCTGCGTGGAGAGATGGTTGAAGTAGCAGGAAAAATGGTGACGTCCAGTGGCGATGCCTGCGTGAATTTAAAAAGCGATGGTGTGATAATCATTAATGGCAAATTAACAATGGTCAATTGAGATTATGAGTGCTTTGTTGTTTGATGACCTTACCAGACTTTTGCAGGTGTACGATTTTAATGAACACCTTGTGCAGCAGGCGAAAAAAGTAACAAGCCCGGATCAACTGCTGACCAGCCTGTTAAAAGAACAGGCTTATAGTGACTCTGTCGCTTTTTTGGCCCACTGTTTCAAGAAAGAATATTCCATCTCATGGGGTTACCTATGTCTGGTGCACACACCTGCCTTATGGAGCAGGCAAGAGGCAAATGTTCTTGAAGGAATAGATTCCTGGTTAAAGGAACCTGTGGAAAAGCACCGCCGGTCCCACGAAAAAGATTTACATCATCTTGGCGTAAAATCCCCGGTAGCCTGGCTGGGACAGGCAATATTCTGGAGTGGCGGCAGTATTACGCCTGAAGATGCGCCAGCTGTTGACCCCAGTCCTTCGCTGTTTGGCCAGGCGGTATCCGGAGCTGTTCAACTGGCGGCACTGGTCGAGGATGCCATGCATACCCGTACACTCTTTCCGCGATTTATCAACCTTGGGATCAAGCTGATTGAGGGCATGCATAAAGATGACTTACTCACTCTTTCGCCGGAGGAGGATAATTTATGATGCCCGCCGCCCGTGTTCTCGATATGCACGTATGCCCAATGCAAAGCCCCGCAGTTCCTCCGATTCCTCACGTGGGGGGGCCGGTGCTACCAGCACCTTCAGTGCCCACTGTGTTGATTGGTGGTATGCCTTCGGCTGGTGCTGGTCAGCAATGCCTGTGTGTTGGACCGCCGGACTCCGTCGTTGGCTGCAGTAAGTCTGTTCTGATTAATAAAATGCCACAGGCCAGGATGGGGGATTCCACTGCGCATGGTGGGGTTATCGCCATGGGGTGTCCTACTGTTCTGATAGGGGCTTGAGTGTTGTGATCATGTTTCAACAGGGAGAAGAAATGATTAGATATGCCATGAAGATGCTGTTGATTTTGCTATGTACAACACCTGTTGGTTGCTCCAGTGGATTAAGATCAAGCGGGTTAACAGCGAAAGAAGCCATTACGATCAACATTAAAGCCAGTGAAATATTAAACCCATATCTGGGCAATGAACAAAATCCCTTATTTATTCAGGTCGTTCAGCTCAAACAGATTGATCGCTTTCAATCACTGGATTTCATCTCTTTATACCAGGATATAGAAAATTCACTTGGGAAAGACCTTATCTACCTTGAACAATCTTTCCCGATAAAACCAGGAACCACTGTAACAAAATCCATCAAACCTGAAATGGACACAAATTTTATCGGACTCCTTTATTTTTTCAGCAACTTTGAGCAGGCGACTACCCGTCACTGGTTCACAACCCAGCCCGGCAAAAAACAATGTTTTGATGTTTTCTTCAATAACAATAAAGGGGTATTAGAACGCTGCAAATAAGCAACGCAATGGTTTGCACTTCACTTTATCATTGGTATATGAGGACTGTTATAGTGAAACCCTATCCTGTGTGCTGGCTTGAAGGTGCTTTTATGACTCCCCAGCACTTTCAACAGCAAAACCGGTTTACCCAGTACCTGGCAGGGCAGTATTTCCAATTGATGAACCCGGTCTGTTTTGGCTTCACGGCATTGGAAATTGACGTAGAATCGCTGAAATCCGGTAGATTCCGCATCAATTATGCCAGTGGCATATTGCCCGACTGTACCCCTTTTCTTCTGGACGAACCTTTAACCGCCACCCCCCCATCAGCCACCAGCGATGCGATAGTGACTCTCGTATTGCCAATAACCCGCGATGGCTGTTCAGAAGTTGGTGATTCAGCCCAGCATCGCTACCGGTTCCATGGGCAGTCTCTGGTTGACAGTGTCAACCCGGATGCCCCCGTCGCCCATGTTGATATGGCTCTGCCAAATTTCCAGTTAATGATTGGCAATGATGCCATGGAAAGTTATGTGAGTCTTAATGTGGCCCGGATTTCTTATATTGATGGTAATGGTGCCATTTGCCTGGATAGCAGCTTTATTCCTTCTGCTATTAATTTACAAATATCCCGGGTGGTCATGGATAAAGTCGAGCATCTTTTTAACAGAATCCAACAGATGGCCAGTGCCGTTGCTTTCAGGATCAATAGCGGCAGGCAGTTTAAAAGCGAGCACATATTATTACAGGATCGTTTATGGAGCATGTATTTCAGTCAGTGGCAAGCACGTTTGGCGGTTATGATGACGCGCCCTCACCTGCTTCCCCGGGAGCTTTATCAAGAACTTTTTTCCATGGCCGGTGGACTATCCGGCCTGACAGGTTACGAAATCCCCAAACCCAAAACACTCCATCAGGATTCACTGGGCGATGTGTTACCTGAAATATTTGAACAGCTTATCAATGCCATGGATGTTGTCTCCCGTGACACGGTCATGGAAGTACCCCTTGATCACTCCGATTTTCCAATGGAGAGAATCCTCACCGCCGCCATTCCCGCAGCACTCGGCTCTAATGTCCAGTGCGTGCTTTCTTTTGAAATTTCCGGTGCTGACTCCGGTTGGTTAATGGCGAATATACCCCGGTTTATCACGGTAGCCCCGCAGGACCGGATTCAATCTCTGTTAAAAGCCGCCATATCAGGACTCAAGCTGACGCCACTGGCCACGCCTCCTATTGAGTTATGTTTGCCGAATTGCCAGACTTTTGTCGTTGATCTCAGCGATCCGTTGATCAGGGACTGCTCCCATTTCGCCCTGCATTTTGATAAACAGCTGGGTGACCCGGAAGTCAGGTTATTCATGATTCAAACGCTTTGAGAAGAACCTTATATGTCTGATCCGGTTGCTAATCCTGAGAATAACAGTCCAGCTTATGGCCAGCTCCAATCGCCGGGGGATTGGCTTGACCCTGTAACAGGTATGATACCCGTTGATACCGGTAACCGTCTTGTAGACGGCGCATTGCCACTGCTAACCCTGATCAATGGGATTCAGCGGCTTGAACCACCGGAGAGTATTTCTGCCTTCTACCATAATATCCAACAGCAACTGCAAAACTACGAGAGTGAGGTTCAGCACCCGGATAACCGACAAGCCCTTCTGATTCTGGCTGCGACGCTGGATGAGCTCATTATGGCGACCTCCTGGGGAACTGGTTTCTGGCTCCAGGAAACCTTATGTAGCCGTTTATTCAATAGAAGGGATGCAGGTAGATATGTCTTCGAGATCATTGATGAGAGCCTCAAAGAGGCTGACCAACACATGGATCTGTTATTTCTCTCATTTCTCTGTTTCAAATCCGGCTTTAGCGGCCATTTCAATGAGGGCAGACAGGAAGAGCTGAACTCACTTCTGGTAAAACTCTACCATCTGTTTATCAAACAGGGTTTATTGCAAAAAATAAAACTGGAGACCAACAACAATCAACAGGAATTCCAGCCATTACGCTCGTTCCCCTATCGAAGAACACTGTTGTGTTTTCTGGGAGCATTGATGTTCCTGTTTATTATCGGTGGCATTTTAATCTATGAGCAAAAAGATATTGCCATCATCACACTTGAAGATACCGGAAATGTAACAAATCAACCGACTGACGGTTACCAATTAACCACAACGGACAAGGTTTATGAACTCTTATTTAATAAGAATAATTAAGCTAACGTGCTTAATTGTGGGAGTGGTGTCTTTATTCCCGTTGGGGTTGCTGGCGTTGTTGCTGAAATGGAAGGTCACACTTTACTGCCTGGTAGCTGTCAGTATTATTTCCCTTTGTACAGCATTCTGTTTTACCCTGCTCCAGAAGCGCAGAGAACAGGATGAGCGAGCCACACAGAGCTATATATCGGCATTTATCAGCAAACACATTTCCCGTACTAATCGCTATCATCGCCCATTATTCCTGGTATTTTCTGATAACAACGCTGCCCTGGATCAGTTTTTCCTGACCATGGGACTTGAGTTATTCATGCCCCGAATTGCCGGGGAAAAGTTCATCGAGGGCTGGCACGGTAAAGACTGCCTGTTGCTCCATGTAAAACAACTCAACGAACTGGAAGAAAGCAACTGTTCCTGGAGCACCATGCTTGCCATGGTCAGGAACAGACGACCACGACAGCCTTTTAATGGCATTCTGCTGGATTTACCACTGACTACCCTCTCCATGAGCCCTGAAAAGCAGGAGGCCTATCTTGATTGTATCTGCAGATACAGCAATCAGGCGGCTGTCGCTGCACAGCAAAAGCTGCCAACCCTGTTCATGCTCTCCGGTATTCGCCAGTTACCCGGGTATGACAGCTTTTGTAAAAGCTTGCACAGGGATGAGCTTACCTGTTCGTTAGGCGCTATACGACCAGAAGACAGCACCGAAAAAATAGTACTCTGGTTTAACTCTTCTTGGCAAAAACTGTTGCAACAGCTTTACCTACGCCAGTCAGATTTCATTGGCCTGATATACAACACCCAACACGCAAACGACAGTCTGGAAATACTGTTCCAACTGTCAACATTTGGCAGTCAGATTCAGCCGCTTATCGCCCGTTCTTCAGAGACCCTGCTGACCAACAGGCTGGATGTTGCCGGCTATTTTATCTGCCCGCCGAGCAATCCCGACGACAACAACCGTTATGACTGCGCAGCCACCTATTGTCACTCCCTGTTTTCTTCCGGTAACCGGCAGAAGTTCGACACCATCAGTTCTGAGTATCACAGTTCATTCCTGCAGAATATTTTCCAACAGTTTCTGCTCCCCCTTGCCAACCGCGCTGGCATGAATAAAAAAGCACACTATTTCTATCGCTTTGCCGGCCTCAGTGGTTACGGCTTCTGTTGCCTGTTGCTGTGTCTTTCCGGTTGGTGGTTATATCGCAATTTCACGGCTGGAAAAGAGCTGACCAACCAGACCAGACAGGTACTGCTGGCCTACAAAGCCAACACTGATCTGCTGGTGCGAGACCAGGGCCGTATCAGCTCATTGCCTGACACGCTGGCAAAGCTTAATTCTCTCGCAGACTTATTGACGGAGTTCGAGCAAACACCCCGGATGTTAGTGGCCAGTCGTCGAAGTCTCCAACCGTTACAGGAAATGCTCAAAAGCTATTACTATCAACAGTTAAAGTTGAGACTGTCGCCTTACCTGATTACTGCTTTAGCCAAATCACTGGAGTTGCAGAATCAAAAAAGAAACACGGTGCCGGTTTTTGAAAGTCTGCGGCTTTATATGATGCTATTTGACTCATCCCAACTGGTAACCCATGAATTAATCAACCACACCCTGTCTCTTCTGGCACAACCGGCGGGCTTAAACCAGCCGTTTTCTGAACAACTTGAGCAGCGTCTTACAGATTACCTGACCTTGCCAGATTATATCCATTACCAGCCGGACTCTGCATTAATACAGAAAGCACAAAAACAGCTACAAGGCATGACAGCCAGCATTTTGATCTACAATCGCCTGAAGGTAATGCCTGATTTCAAACAGTCCATTGCTATTGCCAACCTGATGGGACCTCATTTCAGTCATGTTTTTGAAGTGAGTAATTCCTCCTCCTGCAACAAATACCACCCGTTACTGTTCACCTCCAACAGCTGGAACAATAAACAGCTACACCATGATGCACCACTGGTCATCAACAGCATTCAGGATACCCTGAAAATACAGGGAGAATCTGCCCATGTCTCCACAGCATTGGCAGTGAACACCCTGGACTCAGTCAGAAAGCTTTTTGCCCAGGAATATATTACTCACTGGCATCAGTTGTTGAACTGCATACATATACGCCGATCGTCGACCATAAACGAGCTTACCGATATCGTCTCTTTGCTGGCGCTGCTGGGTGTTTCCCCATTAACCGATGTTCTGGGTGCCGTTAAAGAGCACACCAGGTTCCAGACAGCGGCAGAAACCAATGACCCCGGTAGCGAAGATGGTTTTAGCAGTGAAGGAAAGAATACTCTGCTGACCTATAACCAACTCGGTGGCTCCGCCGGTCATAATCAACTGCTGTCACTGGCATTTACGGATTATCACCGCCTGGTTGACGAAAACAGTAACGGGGAATTTTTCCGCAATCTGCACAAACATCTGGAAGAAATTCTTGAAAACCTGATCCACCTTCGCAGTGCTGATAACCCCACCGTGATTGCTTTCAAACAGGTTCGTCAGCTGCTTAATGGGCATCACCCGGTGCTGGCTCTTACTTTGCTGGCTGAAGGGCAGCCGGTGGCCGTCCGGCAATGGATCAAACAGCTGGTTTCGCAATGGGGCAGTGTCTATTTCCGGCTGGCTAAACAATATATAGAGAATCAGTGGTTAACTGAGTTAGTGTCTCCATGGCACCAGACCATTGCCGGCCGGTTCCCGGTTTATGGCAATGGCTCACTGCAAATAGAGCCTGATGCATTTCAAGCGGCTTTCGGTCCGGGAGGCTGGATAGATAATTTTTATTCGTCTTACTTAAAGCCTTTTCAAGTCAACGCCAATCGGCTTCAACTCCTGGAGCATCAGGATTTCCGCCTTAGCCCTGAACTACAGGTATTCTTTAACCATGCCCGGGTGATTAAACGCTTCTTTTTCAATGACACCGGAACCATGGCTGATAATTCAATAAATATTCGGGTATTCTCCTTAAGTTCAGATTCAACCCATTACCAGTTGGACGACGGGTACAAAAAAATAATTTACAATCACGGCCCATCGTTATGGCAGAAAAGTATTTATCGAATGAATGACGATGACCGAATACTGAGTTCATCATTCCATGATGTGGCTCAACAGCAGGCTGCCAAAACCTACTCTGGTCCGTGGGCATGGCTCAGGTTCATTCGGGAATCTGCCGGGGAGAAAAATGGTGACACGATTATCCTGCATCATAAACAGGATAATTATGAATCTTCAATAGAGCTTCAATCTGCTTCCAACAAAAATCTTGAAGCCCTGCTCTCCAGTTTTAAGCGTATTACCATACCTAAAGCTGTTTTTGGCGTTTGAACTTTACTCAGGTTCGGTAAAGCACCTTGTCCACATGCCAGCCGAATTTGGTTTTCACCAGATGGTGTGTCAGTAACTCGCCGGTAAAACACACCTTATCAAAGGCTGGCACCATCTGCCCTTTCCTGAACTCTCCCAGGTGTCTGCCTTTTTTACCAGAAGGGCAAGTGGAATGCCTCTTTGCCAGGACATCGAATTTGGCACCTTTCTTAAGCTGTTTCACTCCAGCAAGGCTAAAGATTTTTTCAGCCATCTTGATCATGCCCTTGAGGACTCACAACGACTGACCTCCATTTTTGATGAATTGCTGCGAATCACTCAGATCGAGTCTGGCGCGCGCAGAAGCCGTTTTACCCGGATAGATCTGGCTCAGATCGTAGATACCGTGACAGAGATTTATCAGGACCTCGCAGAAGGCGGGGGCGATCAACGATCATGGTGAGATCTGTTCATCATTAACCCGACAGATCCTGTATACACTTCTGCGCTGATAACCAGGCCCCCTCAACCCTGCCACCCGCACACCAGGCACCAATGACCGCAAGCCGCTGACGTTCATCCAGAAGATAAGGTTGCTCAAAGGTTACTGGCTTAATATTGGCATAGCGCCAGTAATGTCGATATTCCGCAGTTTTCTCAAGCCCGGTAGCCATTATTGTCTGCAGCCAGTTCAAACCTGTCTGACCAATGTCCACTGCCGTTTCCTTACCCTGTTGTTCAGACCACTCTGGCGAGAAATGCAACATCCACACATCGTCAACATCCGGCGCTTTAATAAAACCGGGTCGGCTGGATAACCGCGAAGCCCAGCGGACCGTTTTATCACCAAAGATACCCTGCACATCTTCTGGAATTTTCCCCTGGGTAGCAAGGCCTGCTGCCCAGCAGGGTTGATGGACGGCCTCAGGTACAAGAGCCATCACATCAGAACAGCTATCAAGCAGGGTACGGCTTTGCTCTGCAGGACTACTGACAATCAACCAATCGAAGCCGGAAAAAAGCGCACCATTGTCAGACAACAGCCGCCACCCTTCCCGGCTCTTTTCCACCTTCGAGATGTGACATCGGAAGTTAACGGCAATGTTGCTGCTCAAACAATAAACCAGCTGATTCATTAACGGAGAACCAATATAGCGCACCGTTTCATCCGGTGACGGTGTTAATGTTCCCTGTTCAACACAATAGGGTGAAAAATCCCAGACCTGTACAGCAGACGCTTGCAGCCAGAGCTCTACCTGTTTCTGAAACCCCGGATCCCTGGCGGTAAAGTACTGGGCACCAATATCCAGCTTACCCCATGCTTCCCGTCGATTGGCTAACCGCCCACCTAATCCGCGACTTTTCTCAAAGACAGTCACTTCATGCCCCAATTCCGCCAACAGACTTGCGGCCTTTATCCCGGAAAGTCCGGCTCCAATCAGTGCAACTTTCATGGGTATTCCTCGTTACTTATCATCCGGCCCTCTCAACGAAACGTGAATGCCACGTTTTTTTATACCATTTTCATCTGGCAAGCAGATTGCGGAAAAATTTGCAAAGTTGCAACCCACCTCTACGTGGAGGCCGCACAAATAGATGTAAAATGTACTAATTACGTTTTCCGACGCGATCCGGGGGTTTGATGGTCATCAGGAAAGAGCTGCTGAGGGTACCGGATGACCCGGCTCTAACCTTGCTCAATGAATTGAAAATGAGGCAATTGGATTAAGTAACTCCAGACCAGTAACAGAGATGACTGTCAATAAAGCATACCTGACGTAATTGTTAAGTCATAGTTAATACCTGACCAGTCAAATAAACCAAACAACCTTTATTTATTCATTTTCCTCACCAACAATAAGATCACTTCATTCAAAAATATTTTATCCAGGTGTATATATGAAAAGCTTATTGATCATCGGTCTGGCAGTTGGCTTGGCTGCCTGCTCTGATTCAAAGCAAAGAGAAGGCACGATTAACAGAGACAAAGAGTCATCACCACTTTCTGAAAACCCCAGCCAGGCAAAGACCGCAAAAATAAAAGAAAATTATTCATTTTCAGACACCTATACAGAAAATGATGCAAAATCCAAGCTCTATAAACTATCGAATTTTGCCACATCAGGTTCAGATATAAACGACCTTTCTTATAGTCTTGGCTATTACACCGTCAACCAAAATGACACTCTGATGAAAATTGCATTTGAGATATACGGCGATTATGAACAATGGATAGTCATTAAGAATGCAAATTCCGAAAAAATTGATTCTGAAAATGTAATAAAAAAGGGAGTAACCTTAACTTTTCCAGAACCAGCGGATAAATTCGTTCAAAGCAAAAAAGGGGATCCATACCTTATAAAGCGTGGGGATACGTTAGCCTCTATTGCCAGAAATACATACGGTTCAAGCCGTCACTGGAAAGCCATCTGGAAGAACAACACCCGTTTGATAAAAGATCCGGATAAAATTTTTGCCGGATTCACAATATACTTGCCAGTTATCAATTACTAAACAGACAACGGCTGCCTCATACTCTGAAAGAGGTCATTGACGTTACCATCAATGACCTCTCTGCCACTTCCACCAGCCTCCACATTCTTGAGAGGCTGCATTTTGAATTCGTTTTACATCACAACTGCTCATAGTCATAGCCAATTTATATGCCTGGTTAACGCAAATATTAAATAAACTGTGTTTGATAAGAACTTTTACAAGAAAGAGATGTCTTAAGAAATAATTCAGCAATTCAATAATTCAATGAATTTCCAAAATAAGTCATCTTCATTCAATCCTGCTTTTTTTGATCTTTATAACGGATCATTAGGTTTAGAACAGAATTTTCAGTTTTACGATAGCAGACAACAACCCGCGTTCCAGGGTATGTCTGTTCAGAGGATGGATGATCCTTTTTCTGTTTATCATAATCAATCAGCCATACATCATTATGGCACTGGCTTTTCCGGTCTATTAAAGGAATATGAGATTGCACCTGTGGCATCAGCTAATCCAGCAGGCTCTTCCGGAATTGATATGTATGAGATACCACCACCAGCTCATGAGAAATATGTACCCCGGGAATATAGCAATCAACCCGATAATGGTGCCCTGCCACCAATAACAGACATCTGCTTTACTCAGCCGTCAGTCCCGAAAAGTGAGTCAGAGATCAAGAAACGAACAACAGCGCACCATTACAATCCAGATTACTGGTTAACTCATCCTCCTGTCGTATTCTTTAATCCACAAGATTCAGGACCAGTTGCTGTAGTTAACCCGCTAAACCTGAATCAGCCTACAAGTAATAACCAGTCGACTCAGAGAGAAGAAATTACGGATGGTAGCTCTTCAATCATTGATCACCAAAGGGTTCCTCGCCAGGAGCCTATTTACGCAAAGCGCAAGGATGGGTGCAAAATTAATTACTACCAAACTTATCCCGAGTATGCAGAGCGCCAAAGGAAGCGCCAGAAGGAGCGCTACCATAATGATCCCGATTACGCAGAGCGCATAAGGAAACGTCAAAGAGATCGTCAAAGGGAGCTTCGCAAAGATCCCGAATACCGTGAACGCCAAAGGAACAGCAAAAGGGAAAGCCGAATGAAACGCAAAAAAATAATAGAGAGTATGGCAAAAACCCTGTTTCCCCAGAACATCAAAGGTAACACAACCAGCTAATCCCCGGGATAACTTCC
Source organism: Thalassotalea sp. G20_0 (assembly GCF_017744175.1). Lineage (NCBI taxonomy): Bacteria > Pseudomonadati > Pseudomonadota > Gammaproteobacteria > Alteromonadales > Colwelliaceae > Thalassotalea > Thalassotalea sp. G20_0. Next base: position 77,671 of record NZ_JAGHQV010000014.1, read on the forward strand.
CATCAGTCCATTTTTCGGACCACCTTGAAGTTATCCCACGCTTGAGAAGTTGGCATCACTTCCAGACTGTTGATATTGATATGCGCTGGCTGTCGAGCAATCCAGAAAATGATATCCGCAATGTCTTCCGGACGAAGTGGGTTAACTCCTTGATAAATACTGTCACTTTTCGCCTTATCTCCTTTAAAACGAACCAGTGAAAACTCGGTTTCACACATGCCTGGCTCAAGACTGGTCACACGTACGCCGCTGCCAGCCAGGTCACAGCGGAGGTTACGGGAAAACTGGGCGACGAAAGCCTTACTCCCCCCATAGACATGGCTGCCCGGATAAGCCCAGTTAGCGGCCACCGACGCCAGGTTAATAATGGTAGCTTTGGGTTGCTCACGTAAAATGGGCAGCAACTTATGGGTGACATTCACCAGACCGGTCACGTTGGTATCAATCATGGTGTGCCAGTCTTCCAGGCTGGCTTCCCATGCAGGACCAGCACCCAGCGCAAGTCCGGCATTATTGACCAGAACCTCAATATTGCGAAATTCATCAGGCAGTGAATCCACCATTTCTGATACTGCCCCGGCATCGCGAACGTCCAAAGTGACACTGTGAACCGGTACTTCAGGTGTCAACTCTTCCGCCAGTGCCAGCAGACGTTCTGAACGGCGACCAGTGATTATCAGGGAGTGGCCATATTGAGCAAATAACCGGGCACTGGCGAGGCCAAAACCAGAGGTTGCCCCGGTGATCAAAACGGTGGAAGAACTCATTCTGCATAACTCCATTTCATTAATGCCAGGTAGTGTACACTATTCGTGTCTTCAAATATTTTATTATGACGTCATAAGCATGAAGACACCATAAATAATAACCTGCCAATGCACATGCAATAATGACGAAGGATCAATCAGTATCCTAAGAATCTCACACCGGGATTAATTTTTATACAGATAATATGGCTCTATCAACAGTCAAAACATTTAATTCATTGCCGTTCAGTGATTGATTACCCTTGCCTCCTGTTCACTCCTGGTTTTATTTTGCGTGCTGACTGGATTTTTGGATGATCTTTGTGGCCAGCTATGTTGGTAATATTATAAATTGATTGAAAATCCACATCACCAAATACATTGACATTACATTGTTCAAAATGCTCCTGAGTATCATCACTGATAATAATTCCTGAATCCAATTTATGTAGATCATCATCGTGCCAAAGACCAAAAAAATCATTAAGCTCAAGAGCACATGCATTATCAGGATCATACAATGAAAAAGTTCTATGCCTTCCTGTATCATTAGGTTCATAAAAAATCACTTTGAGACATCCCTCCTGCTTTTTAAATCGCAAGCCCATGATATGCTTTGGAATCAAAACCATGAAGTTTTTCTCAGTAGCATTTGGCATATCCCAATACTTCCTGGCAATTGACTGAATAGCATGACTGATAGTTGATTTGGTAAAATAGTAACCTTCACTGGATGGTTTCCTCCAACGAGCAACTAAATCTTTATCTGTTGGAAGTTTACCAGAGAAAAACTTCAGTGCTGACGGGGTATCAATGGAACTGAATGTATGCTTACCACGACCAAAAGCGCCAGTAACATAACCCATGGATAAGTGCCGACACTTTATAAGCTTACCACTATCTTCAGCATCAAAGAAAGATCGATGAACTTTACCATTCAAATTCTTAGAAATTTCATTCTTTGAATAGTACATAGGCACAGCTTCAACACCATCTGGCCTGAATGCCAATTTTACTTCCACAGTGCGGCCTTTATTACACAACTGCTTAATCTTATCAGCCAAATACTTCCCTTTATCACTAAATGTTTGAACGATATTGATCTGGTATGCACTCAGGGGTTTACATAACACTTTGGCATATCTTGAATTGGGGTTTTCTAATACCAAACGCGGAGTGACATCACCAAGAACACTGACAGTATATCTACTAAACAGTGCTTTTATACCATTAACAATGGTTTTGATCGCCCTTACTAAAAACCATGACTCGTCATGACGATGCCATGAGTGTGACATAGCTGGTAAGACACCCAACTTTATTGCGTCCATTTCTTACTGCCCTTATCAGTATTTACCTAGCTAAAATTATTTAATTATAGATTCTGTATGAAATCCGGAATCATAGATACTTCCAGAACACAGATAATTAGAATACGAAAGTACTTAAGAGCCCACTTTCACCACCAAAATGACTTAACCATCTGATTTTGATATATATTACATTCGAATAGATGATTGGCATGATTTTTAATCGTTTAAAATAAAAATGTTATCAAGGGGTGGTGAAGACCGGTAATAGCTTCCCTCTGTTATCAATTCGCATTAAGAAATTACCCAGACAAAAAAAGCCAGCTCCCAAGAGAACAGGCTTTTCTGAAATATCAGCTGCAAGTCATAGATTTAGCCGCCAAAATCATCCAGCAGGATGTTTTCAGGCTCTACGCCCTGATCTTCCAGCATCATGATAACGGCTGCGTTCATCATGGGTGGTCCACACATGTAGAACTCGCAGTCTTCCGGGGCCGGATGATCTTTGCTTTGCAGGTGTTTTCGGCCCGTGTTCGGTTACGGTTTTACCTACTGGTGTTTATTACCCTCACAAAATACGGCATCGCCACAGTTCCTCCGACTTTTTTGCCCCTTTGGCAAGCAGGAGTTCTACACATCGGTCGCGACCTTCACTAATGGCCCAGTCCAGGGGCGTAAAACCCATTGAATCGATGACATTGATATTCACCTCCGGGCTAGTGAGCAGCAACTTCAAGTTACCAGCCTTGCCCTTTTGGGCGGCCGAACTCAGGGGGGTTTTGCCAAAATTATTTTTGGCATTGACAAGCACTTTGCTGTTTTTGAGTAACGCTTGCACACTATGGGTTTTATCTCCTTTGGCGGCGATGTGCAACGGTGTTTCGCCGCAAAAATCGGTGGCATTGACATTCACTTCACTGTGAGTGAGCAGTTCATCCAGGATATCGCTTCTGTTCTCTCTGGCTGCCATGTGCAGAGGCGTGTGGCCTAACTTAGCGATGGCATTGACATTCACCTCTTCAGTATTGAGCAGTACCCTCATACTTTTGGCGTTGCCTCTTCTGACGGCGCAGTGCAGAGGGGTTTCGCTGAGGCTATTAGTGGCATTAACCGTTGCCCCGAAGTCGATAAGTAGTTGCAGGCAGTTGCTGCTATCGGTATATGCAGCCAGGTGCATGGGCGTGCGAGGGTAATTACCGGCGGCATTGACATCCGCCTGGCAGTCAATCAGTCGTTGCGCGCAGCCGACGTTATCGTTTATGCAGGCCCGGTGCAAAGGGGTGTAGCCGCGCTCATTAGCGGCATTGACCTTTGCGCCGAAATCAATCAGTAGTTGCAGGTAATCCGCTTTGCCCTCGAAGGCGGTTATATGCAGGGGCGTTTGGCCAACCTTATTAGTAACATTGACATTGGCACCCGCCTCACACAATCGTTTAAAGCCTGCATAATTTTTTGCCTCCAAAGCGATAAAAAGCAAGTGGCCATATTCATGTATGTTGACACCACGATCACTGTTTATTGTCAGACTCTTTTCGAGGGCTTGCATATCTCCAGTGCGAAGGGCGCTTTCCAGTGCCGGGATACCAGACGATGGCCCGGATTGATGGGGAAGCGACGATCGGGGCTGCTGATGACATTCGACACAGCCCCGTTGATTCAGTTTGGAGGGCTCCTGATCCGCGGTATGGTCAATATGATCAGGAGGAAGCTGCCATCCATCCGGACCAGACATTTCGACCCGCGACCAGGAAGCAAATTGCCCTGCGGTGGAAACATCTTCGTCCTGGCGGATAATGCTATCAAACGAAGGGTTGTTGATGTTAGCGCTGACACTCTCCATTTTCACACCTCTGTTTGTTCGCGATTCGCGGTTTGGTTGGGTGCTTTTGGACAATAAACAAAATAGAAAATTCCATCATGACGAGTGCCTTTACAGAGACACCATCAGCATGGGTTCTACCGCAAAAGCATGAGTGAGGCGTATTGCTATAAATATTGCCTATAAAAAAAGCCGGGCTCAAAGAGCACCGGCCTTTACTTCATTAAAGCCAGAGTTTAGCCACCGAAATCATCCAGCAGGATGTTTTCAGGCTCTACGCCCTGATCTTCCAGCATCTTGATAACGGCTGCGTTCATCATGGGTGGTCCACACATGTAGAACTCACAGTCTTCCGGGGCCGGATGATCTTTCAGGTAGTTATCAAACAGAACCTGATGGATAAAGCCGGTGTAGCCGGTCCAGTTATCTTCTGGCAGCGGATCGGACAGCGCCAGGTGCCAGCTGAAGTTCTCGTTCTCTTCGGCCAGCTTATCAAACTCATCCACGTAGAAGGCTTCACGCAGGGAGCGGGCACCGTACCAGAAAGAGATCTTACGGGTAGAAGACAGACGCTTCAGCTGGTCAAAGATGTGCGAACGCATAGGTGCCATACCAGCACCACCACCGACAAAGACCATTTCGTTGTCGGTTTCTTTGGCGAAGAACTCACCGAACGGCCCGTACACGGTCATCTTGTCGCCGGGCTTCAGGTTGAAGACGAACGAAGACATCTTGCCAGGCGGGAAGTTAGTACCCGGAGGTGGTGAAGCAATACGGATATTGAACTTCAGCAACCCTTTCTCTTCCGGATAGTTGGCCATGGAGTAGGCACGAATGGTTTCCTCATCCACTTTGGAAACGTACTGCCACTGGTTAAACTTATCCCAGTCACCACGGTATTCTTCGGCGACATCGAAGGTTTTGTACTCTACGGTATGAGGAGGACATTCCAGCTGGACGTAACCACCGGCACGGAAGTTAACGTCTTCACCTTCTGGCAGTTTCAGTACCAACTCCTTGATGAAAGTGGCTACGTTGTCATTGGAAACAACTTCACACTCCCACTTCTTGACGCCGAAGAGTTCTTCTTCGACTTCAATTTCCATGTCCTGCTTAACCGCCACCTGGCAGGACAGGCGCCAGCCTTCCTTCTCTTCACGTTTGGTAAAGTGAGAGCGCTCGGTTGGCAGCATTTCCCCACCACCGGACAGCACCTTACACTTGCACTGCGCACAGGTGCCACCGCCACCACAGGCGGACGGCAGGAATACCCCGGCGCTGGACAGGGTGTTGAGCAGCTTGCCACCGGCAGCTGTGGTCACGGCCTTGCCGGGATCTTCGTTAATCCCGATGGTCACGTCACCCATACTCACCAGTTTCGAACGGGCGGCGAGGATAACCAACACCAGTGCCAGTACGATAATGGTAAACATGGCAACGCCATAGATAATATTTAAATCCATATCGTCCCAATCCCCCTTACAGCTGTACGCCAGAGAACGACAGGAAGCCCAGGGACATCAAACCAACGGTAATGAAGGTAATGCCCAGACCTCTCAGTCCTGCAGGTACATCACTGTACTTGAGCTTTTCACGAATGCCCGCCAGTGCAGCAATGGCCAGAGCCCAGCCCACACCAGCACCGAAACCATAAACCACGGATTCACCGAGGTTGTAGTCACGCTGAACCATGAACAATGACGCACCCATAATAGCGCAGTTTACGGTAATCAATGGCAGAAACACGCCCAGCGCGTTGTAAAGAGCAGGTACAAATTTATCCAGGAACATTTCCAGAATCTGTACCAGGGCAGCAATAACACCGATGTAGGTGATCAGGCCCAGGAAGCTCAGGTCAACACCGGCAACCAGTGCCCCGTCTTTCAGGATGTTCTGGTAAATGACATTGTTAATGGGCACGGTGATGGTCAGTACGGCAACCACCGCAACCCCCAGACCCAGGGCAGTTTTCACCTGCTTGGATACGGCCAGGAAGGTACACATCCCCAGGAAGAAAGCCAGCGCCATGTTTTCCACGAACACTGCTTTCACAAATAGCGAAATAAAATGTTCCATGACTTAGTGCGCCTCACTGAATTTGGTATTGGGTGCAATCTTGAATTCCACCTCTTCAACCTGATCTGTCTTCCAGCTGCGAATCGCCCAGATCAGCAGACCGATCAGGAAGAAGGCACTGGGTGCCAGCAGCATCAGGCCGTTGGGAACATACCAGCCACCGTTGTTCACGGTTGCGAAGATTTCCATACCAAACAGGTTGCCCGCACCAAACAGCTCACGGAAGAAAGCAACAATCATCAGCACACAGCCATAGCCCAGACCGTTACCAAAACCATCCAGGGCTGACAGCGTTGGGCCGTTCTTCATGGCGAAGGCTTCTGCACGACCCATGACGATACAGTTGGTAATGATCAGGCCAACGAATACCGACAACTGCTTGGAGATGTCGTAAGCGTAAGCTTTCAGGATCTGGTCAACCACAATGACCAGCGAGGCGATAACCGTCATCTGACAGATAATACGGATGCTGTTGGGAATGTGGTTACGGATCAGGGAAACTGCCAGGTTGGAACAGGTGGTTACCCCGATAACTGCCAGTGCCATCACCAGGCTGACCTGCATGCTGGTGGTGACCGCCAGCGCAGAACAGATACCCAGAATCTGCAGGGTAATAGGGTTATTCTTAACAACCGGTTCCAGCAGGATATCTTTGGTCTTCACAGACATTATGCATTCCCCGCTTTCAGATTATTCAGGAACAGTTTAAAGCCGGCATCGGACAACCAGAACTTGATCAGGTTGCTGACACCGTTGGCAGTCAACGTCGCGCCCGCCAGGCCATCAATCTGGTTTACGGCCCCCGGGTTGGTTGAGTCAACGCCACCTTTAATAACGTGCAGCGCTACCTTGCCATCAACACTGTAGATTTCCTTGCCAACCCAGCGGGATTTCCAGACCGGGTTGCTGACTTCACCACCCAGTCCGGGGGTTTCCGCCTGCTCAAAGAATCCGAAACCTTTCACGGTGTTCAGGTTGTTTTCCAGCGCCAGGAATCCGTACATGGTAGACCACAGACCACGGCCGTGAACGGGCAGGATCAGTGTCTGCATCTGACCATCCTGTTCTACCAGGTAGACCTTGGCCACGTCCGCCTGACGGGAAATACCCGCGATGTCGGCACTGCCCAGGGCTCTGGACGTCTTGGCATCTTTGGCGGCAGTACGCTGATCGTACTGGTCTACGGTCAGGCCATTGGCTTGATCAACAAACTTACCGGTTTTCAGATCCACCAGCCGTGGTTGGATCTGCTGGTACAGTTCAGCAATTTCAGCAGGACTCAGCGCCCTGGCATCAGTGCTCAGACCGGCGATATCCAGAATGTTACGCTGAACGTCCAGCTTGATGTTCCGGTCCTGAACCGGCTTCAGAAATACTGCCGCCATGGATACCAGCACCGAACAGATCAGTGACAGTACCACCGTGACCAGCAGCGTCTTTTTAATCGTATCGTTTCCCATCAGGCCCGAGCCTCCCGACGCTTGATATTGGCCTCTACCACAAAGTGGTCAATCAGCGGCGCAAACAGGTTGGCAAACAGAATGGCCAGCATCATCCCTTCCGGATACGCAGGGTTCACCACTCGAATCAGGACAACCATGACACCAATCAGCGCACCGTAGAACCAGCGGCCCTGGTTAGTCATGGACGCCGATACCGGATCCGTGGTCATGAAGATCAGACCGAAGGCAAATCCACCCAGGACCATGTGCCAGTACCATGGCATATGGAACATGTAATTGGTGTCAGAACCGATCAGGTTGAACAGGGTAGACAGGGCAATCATACCGATCATGGTACCCGCAACAATTCTCCAGGAAGCAATACCGGAGAACAGCAGAACCGCACCACCGATAAAGATAGCCAGTGTCGATGTCTCGCCCACAGACCCCTGCATCACGCCAACAAACGCCTGAATCCAGCTGATGGACTGTTGCAATGCTTCCATACCGCCCTGCTGGGTAACGCTCAACATGGTGGCACCGGAGAAGCCGTCAGCCGCAGTCCATACCAGGTCACCGGAAATCTGCGCCGGATAAGCGAAGAACAGGAACGCACGGCCAGTCAGCGCCGGATTCAGGAAGTTCTTGCCCGTACCACCGAATACTTCCTTACCGATAACGACACCGAAGGAGATACCCAGGGCTACCTGCCAGAGCGGGATGGAGGGTGGCACAATCAGGGCAAACAGCACAGAGGTAACGAAGAAACCTTCATTCACTTCATGCTTACGGATAATGGCAAACAGTACTTCCCAGAAACCACCGACAAAGAAAGTCACTGCGTAGATGGGCAGGAAGTGAACAGCACCATAGATCAGGTTATCCCAGATACTGGCAGGATCATTACCGGCCAGCATGGCAATCAGCATACCGTGCCAGTCAGCCGGGACAGTGCCCAGACCATTGGCAATGGCCGTGTTTGCCTGATAACCCACGTTCCACATACCAAAGAACATGGCCGGGAAGGTACATAACCAGACCAGCCCCATCATGCGCTTCAGATCAACCGCATCACGCACGTGACTGGTGTTATGGGTTTTGTCCAGCGGTGTATAGAACAGCGTGTCAGCGGCTTCATACAACGCATAGAATTTTTCGTATTTACCGCCCTTGACGAAATGGGGTTCCATCGAGTCAAGGAGATTTCTTAATGGCTTCACTGATTACCCCTCCAGCTCAATACGGGTCAGGTTGTCACGCAGCAGGGGGCCGTACTCATACTTACCCGCACAAACGAATGTGCAGAGAGCCAGGTCTTCTTCTTCCAGCTCAAGGGCACCCAGTTTCTGAGCGGTCTCGGTGTCGCCGACAATAATGGCACGAAGCAGCTGAGTCGCCAGAATATCCAGAGGCATCATCTGCTCGTAGTTGCCTACGGGTACCATCGCACGCTCACCACCGTTTGTCGTTGTGGTGAAGTTGAACAGGCGGCTCTTGCTCAGGCCGGAGGTCATAACGCGCAGAATGGAGAAGCGATCCACCATTGGGTTGACCCAGCCCAGGAACAGACGCTCGTCACTCTCTTCCAGAACGGAAACCTGATTATGGTAACGTCCCAGGTAAGCAAATGGACCGTTGGCAGTGCGACCGCCAAATACCGATCCAGAAATAATACGGTTGCTGGCTGGCTTCAGTTCACCGGCAGTGATTTCATCGGTAGAGGCACCCAGGCGGGAACGAACCAGGCGTGGCTTGTCAACCTGAGGCCCTGCCAGAGAGACAACACGGTCCGTGAACAGCTTACCGGTGGTAAACAGTTTACCGACGGCAATAACATCCTGATAGCCCACCTGCCAAACCGTTTTGGTGGCAGAAACCGGGTCCAGAAAGTGGATGTGTGTACCTGGCAGACCAGCAGGATGCGGACCTGCAAACTCTTCGCTGTTGGCAATGCCCGCAGGAATATTGGCACCTGGAGCCTTGCACAGGAAGATCTTGCCACCACTGAGTTTACCCAGGATATTGATACCCTGTTCAAAAGCCTCGGCCTGTTCCCTGATCACCACTTCCGGATTGGCAGCCAGCGGGTGAGTATCAATCGCCGTGATAAAGATAGACGCCGGACGGGTTCCCAATACAGGTACCTTGCTGAACGGACGGGTGCGCAGTGCAGTCCAGAGACCGGATTCATTCAGCAGCGCTTCCACCTGTTCAGCGGTCAGACCCGCCAGTTCTTCAGGCTTGAAGGCTGTAAAGGTCTCTTCTTCTTCCTGGCCATCGACATCGATCACCACGGATTGCAAAACCCGTTTTTCACCACGATTAATTGCTGAAACTGTACCGCCAGCCAATGCTGTGTACCGGATACCCGGTGTCTTTTTATCGGTAAAGAGCAGTTGCCCTTTTTTAACTCGATCTCCCACAGCAACCGCCATCGTAGGCTTCATACCTACGTAATCAAAGCCAATCACGGCGACAGAACGCACTGCCCTGCCTTCCGAGATACTTTGTTCAGGCGATCCTGAGATCGGGAGATCCAGCCCCTGTTTGATTTTGATCATACCTTTCGCCTAATCAATCAAGTTGAGGTCAGGAGTAACCCGTCTCTCCGGTGATCCGGAACTGTCGTAACGAATTATGGAAGCCATGGTCATTGAATCTTCCCTGACGAAAAACACAAAAACCAAACTCCCGGTAACCAGAACACTGGCCGGGGCACTGCACATTATGTTCAGTAGACAACTTGAGAAAGGGGGGAGCAAACCTGCCGGGCAAAGCGAAACCCTGAGGCATTAGAGCCAGGCAGCAGAAGCCGGTAGTGCACCCCCTTTTTCAAGGTTACTGCTGCGCAGCTATATTCCCGGAAAGCAGTCTGGCAATCCGATCAGACACAGAAAAAACTCCGCTGAAAGTCAGCAGAATTCTGATGGGCATCCAGATAGACAAGCGTCGTAATTGGAGAACTTAAGTTCTTTATAATTAGTCGAAGCATGATCGGAAATTCCGTACCTGAGCCTAAATCCGCAACATCACCGATGAAAATGGTGGGACAATTATAAAGAGACTGGAGGTGATATGCCATACTGGCAGAGAGGATATTTTTACCAATGCCTATAAGAAATAACCAACAAATACCCTAATCGCCAGAGTTTTTCTCGCTCTTCCCCAGCAGAGAAAACAGCGAGAAATCTCGGCAAACTCACCCTTCAATCATGCAAAGCCTGATAAATAATTTTTCCTTTATAGCACTAAATTACACGACCATTGCTTACCAATCAGACTGCCCGGCGGAACAGCCGATAGAAATTGCCAGAAGTTTTTTCTCCAAGCTCCTCAGGTGTCACTCCTTTCAGAGCAGCAATGAATCGTGCCACATCGGCAACGAACCGGGGTTCGTTCGACTTGCCCCGATGGGGGACCGGTGCCAGATAGGGAGAGTCCGTTTCAATCAGCAAGCGATCCATGGGTAAATAGTCAACCACCTCCCGCAACGCAGACGCATTCCGAAAGGTCACAATACCCGATATGGAAATGTAGTAATTCAGGTCCAATGCCGCTTTTGCCATCTCCAGAGACTCGGTAAAGCAGTGCAGCACCCCGGCAGACTCCCTGGAACCGTATTCACGGAGAAAGTCCAGAGTATCTTCCCGGGCATCGCGGGTATGCACCACCACCGGCAACGCCAGTTCTGCGGCCAGTTCAAGATGATTAATAAAGGACTGTCGCTGAACCGCCTGAGCTCCTTCGGTGGTGGCGTAGTAGTAATCAAGCCCTGTTTCACCGATAGCAACCACTTTTTTATGGTTGGCCAGTGAGCGCACGACGTCGATATCAGGCACAACCTCTTTGCAGTCCAGTGGATGAACGCCAACCGAGGCATAGACATCCTCATACCGCTCCGCCAGTGATACCACCTCCGGGCCATTGGCCAGATCGATGCCAATACAGAGCATACGATCAACACCCGCCGCCCTGGCCGCCTCTACTGCAAGGTCAAGATTTCCCTCATAAGCACTCAAATCCAAACGATCGAGATGACAATGGGAGTCAATAAACATTCTTCTCTCCTGAAAGCTCAACCCTGACAAGTTTGAACTTTTCAATTCACCTCAGTTTGTCAAGCCTTATGTCAATACCAAAAAAAAACGACTACGGAGATGCTGAAGCGATTACAAAAGCAACTTCACGGCCCGGCATACGTTTTTACTGTTAAAGCGTCAGGGCATTAGAATATCATAAACCCACTTCTGCTTTTCCCACGTTTTTTTAATGGCAAGACTGAATTGTGAAAGTTAACTCCACATTATTGATTCTGCTACTGATGATCATGTTTCCACAGATTGTCGAAACGATCTATAGCCCGGCGCTGGGATCTATTGCCAATGCTTTTTCAGTGAGTACAGTTCAGGCCGCCCAGACTCTCTCTGTTTATTTTTCTTCTTTCGCAATAGGTGTTGCGGTTTGGGGAATCATGGCTGATAAATGGGGCAGAAGACCTTCAATGTTAGCCGGCCTATTGATTTATGGATTGGCAACTTGCACAGCAATGTTAACCGATAGCTTTACCATATTAATGTTTGCAAGAGCGATGAGTGCTTTTGGTATTGCTGTGGGTTCGGTGATCACACAAACCATGTTGCGGGATCTCTTCACCGGAGTCGAACTCAGTAAAGTTTTCAGCCTTGTCAGTATGGGAATTGCACTAAGTCCGATTATCGGCATGTTTGTTGGCGGGCAACTTACTCAAATGGGCGGTTATCAGTATGTTTTTGCTGCTTTGTCTTTCTCCGCATTCCTGTTATTTGTGCTGAATAGGGCGAAACTTCCCGAAACACGACCAGAAAGAATAAAATCGGTAAACCTTGTGTTGCTTGCCAGGCGTCTCTATTCAGATTCACATATATGGCACTCAGCACTGCTGGTAGCACTATACAATGTTGCTCTGTTTTCTTATTACCAGCTTGGCAGCTTCACGTTTCATCAACTTGGTCGCAGTGCTGAGGAATTTGGCCACAGTGGTTTAATCCTGAGTATTGGCACCTTGCTGGGCAGCTATTTAAATAAAAGACTGCTGGAGAGAGATATTAGTCAGCATAAATTATTATGGCTGGCTAATGGCTTCCTTCTATTCGGTGCATTGGGTGTATATCTGTTAAATACCACTATCTGGTTCCTGATACCAATGCTGCTGGTCGTCATGGCTTTTGGTATTGCAATGCCTAACGTTATAAGCTCTGCACTACAGCAATATCAGGATAATCTCGGCAGCGCTGGAGCTCTTTTTGGCTTACTTTATTATCTGATCATCGGAAGTGGTTTGATGCTGGCTGGCATTGTCCAGGATCTTGGTCTGGTTTTGCCAGGAGTCGCTATCTTAATTTCGCTGGTGATGCTATCTCAAAGCCGAAATTATTTTCATACATAAGGATTAATGAATCAACGAAACAGGCTCTTGTAAAACGGGGCGGATCATATGAGCCGCCTGCGTAAGACCGCTCACATTGTGTTGGTATGGCGGTCTGAAGACAAGGCACCGGCAATGTGCTTCTCAATTTTACTGCGGACACTGTCAGTCGGATCATTAAATTGAACACCGATCCCTGCCTGTCGGCCACCCTGGGCCCCCATCGGCGTAACCCAAACCACCTTCCCCGGCACAGGAATCTTCTCCGGCTCATCCATCAACGTCAGACGAATAAACACGTCATCCCCGAGGTTGTAATGTTTGTGGGTTGGCACAAACAGCCCGCCGCCACTGATAAACGGCATATACGCTTCATAGAGTGATGCCGTGTCCCGTATGGTTAGAGACATTAGTCCCTGCATCCCTTTCCCCATGACAACCCTCTCCTTTTTTTCCTGAATTCAAATTCAACCTGTTAGGAACCCGATTTATATCACCAGCTCAAGATAATCGCTGAACACCCCTTCCATCAACATCTGACTGTTCAGGTTAGCGCCCTCAAGCAACTGCTGTCGCTGCAGCATGATTTTATCGCGCAATACCAGCAGATCAGCCGCTTCCACTTTTTTAGCCATATAGTCCAGCATTCTCATCAAATCACGATTCCGAACACAGCTTTCATCGGCCGCCAGTTTCAGTTTTACAGCATCATCCAGCCAGCTGCCCATCCAGGCCAGCAGTTCAACCAGGTTACCCGTATGCCACTCTTTCGCCATCTCTACGGGGGTAAGATTCCCCCGAAACAGTTCGGGCATAGCATTGAACAAACGTCCTCGAACTGCCAGCGTATCATGATCAAACATTGCCCTGGCGATCATGGGTGAACCTGATGAAAGGCTCAACAACTGATCCACCACCAGAGGATCGGCAATATGATCCGATAACCAGGCTTTTGCCTGCGCAATATCCGGTACAGCAAAAGAAACCATCTGACAACGGCTGCGGATGGTCGGCAACATATCTCCGGAGCGGGCACTGACCAGAATAAAGAGGGTATCACCACCGGGCTCTTCCAGACTTTTCAGCAATGCATTGGCGGCATTAACATTCATCGCTTCCGCCGGATTAATAATGATTACCCTGCGCCCCCCCTGCTGGGCGGTTTTACGGGCAAACTCATTGACCTGACGAATCTGGTCAATCTTGATTGGCTTGCCTGTCGACTCAGGCTGAACCACCAGCAGATCAGGATGAGTTCCCGCCTTGACCAGCTCACAGCTCTTACAATGACCACAAGCGTACTCGCCACTGTTTTGATGACAAAGCACACGAGTGGCCAGAGCCCTGGCAAAATAACCTTTACCTACCCCGGGCACTCCCTTCAACAACAGGGCATGGGAAAGCAGGCCTGCCTGCATTCGCTGAACCAGTGGTTGCCACTGAGCCCCGTGCCAGGGTAACGGCTTTGACAAGAAGTTACTCACCATATCAGTTGATTCAGAACTCAATTAATCCAACCTTTATCCTTGGCCGTGGAGCTATTGACTCCCAAGCCGACGCTGCAAAGCCTTGATGATGTGTGTTTCAACCTCTGGAATCGGCTGACTGCCATCAATAACAACGTACTGATTGGGAAAACGCTCAGCCCTTTCCAGATAGACATTGCGAACGCGGTGAAAGAACTCGATCGCTTCCTGCTCAATCCGATCCAGAGCCCCACCCTGCTCAATAGCCCGACCTTTCGCCCTTGCCAGGCCAAGTTCCGGCTCAATATCCAGAAGCAACGTCATATCGGGCCTGCGATCCCCCTGTACCAGCTGCTCCAGCACCGCGATACGCTGCTCATCGATACCACGACCGCCACCCTGATAGGCATAAGTTGCATCGGTAAACCGGTCACAAACCACCACCTTGCCCTCAGCCAGTGCCGGCTCAACACGCTGACTGAGATTCTGGCTGCGTGCCGCAAAGACCATCAGCAGTTCGGTAGTATCCGTCACCGTCTCCTCGTGCTCAACAAGCACCAGGTTTCTCAGCTGTTCAGCCAATGGTGTGCCACCGGGCTCCCGGGTTTCTACAACATCATGACCATTAGCCTTTAACCATTGCAGAACAACCCCTTTGGCGGTGGTTTTACCGGCACCTTCACAGCCTTCAATCGTCAGAAAAAAACCCATCAATCTCTCAATTTCATCAATAACCAGTGTTTCTATTGCACCGTAGAACGATAATCTTTCCGCCGTTCCGTAATCTGATACTTCCTTACGGCCCGATTGTGTTCCGCCAGTGTTTTGGAAAAGTGGTGAGTACCATCGCCACGGGCAACAAAATAAAGCGTTTCCCCATCGGACGGATTCAGTGCTGCCTGAATGGCCTCGCGCCCAACCGTCGCTATCGGGGTTGGGGGTAGACCATGAATAACATAAGTGTTATAGGCGGTTCGCTCCCTCAGCATGCGACGATTCAATTCACCCTGATAACGATCACCCATACCATAAATAACGGTCGGATCGGTCTGCAGTCGCATCCTTTTTTCCAGACGTCGGATAAAGACACCGGCAATATCAGGCCGCTCTGATGGCACACCTGTCTCTTTCTCAATAATCGACGCCATAATCAAGGCTTCATAGGAGGATTTATAGGGCAGGTTTTCGGCCTTTTGACCCCACTCATCCGCAAGGACGGATTGCAGTCTTTGATGGGCTCTTTGCAGAATTGACGCCACCGGCGTCCCTGCTTCAAAGCTGTAGGTATCCGCATAGAACATCCCTTCCAGGTTATCGGTCTGCGGTACATCCCTTAGCAACGCCCCCATCACCTCTGTCAGATTTTTCTGCTCTACCGGTGCGGTCAGCTTCGGGTGGCTGTTCAAGTCTATGAGCAACTCTTTTAATGTCCAGCCTTCCACCAGGGTCGCACTGAAGTAACGGACATCGCCAGTAACAAACTTCTGCAACAGCTGTCGATAGGTGGTACCGGGAGCAATCAGGTATTCCCCGGCATGAAGGTCAGCAGCAACCCCCTTAACCCTGGCAAAGACCTTAAACATATCAGGATATTGAATCAGCCGGTCTGCCGCCAGCCGCTGCACCACACGCCCCAGCGAGTCACCCGCAACAATGACAAACCCGGCATCACTGGTCACCGGAACCTGCTGATCACCATACCAGCGCAGACCATACCAGCCAGCTGCAAGACCCGCCAGGACCAGCAACAGAGCCAACAGCAAACCACCGAACAGTGTCAGCAGCAACTTCCTAAGCATTGAATTCTTCCAGTACACAATCTCGAATTTGGCTAGTCAGGGGACCAATCCCCCACTCCCTTCCTTCGTATTCAATCACAGGCCAGACACCGTTGACACTGTTACAGAGAAAGATTTCTGCAACATCCAGACCCCGGGGTACGGACTGCTCTTTAACCGTCATCCCACGATGACGGGCAAACTCAATGATAAACTCGCGACAAACCCCGGCCACACCATGGAATGACAGATCCGGAGTCACCAGGTCACCTTCATGAGTCACAATAAACAGATTACTCATGGTGCCTTCAACCAGGTTGCCCTCAAAATCACACAGCAGACCTTCGTCGTAAGCATCGCCCTGCCATTCACTTCTGGCCAGCACCTGCTCAAGACGATTCAGATGCTTCAGCCCTGCCAGGGCACTTCGCCCAAGACGCATCTGACAGAGCTTTACCCGTGCGCCATGCACTCCGGGATCACGGGACCTTGACGGTAGCGGGTGGAGTGACAGAATCCGACGCACAGAGAGACAACCCTCAGGATTATAGCCGCGTCCACCGCTGCCCCGGGTGATCATAACCTTCAGCACACCGTCAAAGGCCCGGTTATCCAACAGAAAGGCATCCACCTCTTCAAGCAATCGCTCAATATCCACGGCAATACCCAGCTGCTGGCAAGAACGTTGCAGGCGACGCCAATGATAGTCAGCCAGCGTTGGCTTACCACCGGCAACCCGAACCGTTTCAAATAAGCCATCCCCGTAGGCCAGCCCACGGTCTGAAACCGGCAGGAAACTTTCAGGCACTCCATTCACCCAGACTGGATACTCACTCACCCGGAACCCCCTCTTTAACCGGCCCTATCTGTCTAATTTGGAAAATGCCAGGGTTACATTGGTACCACCAAAGCCAAAAGAGTTGGTGAGCACATGATCCATCTGCATTTTTCTGGCATGGTGCGGCACATAATCAAGATCACAGCCTTCGCCGGGCTGATCCAGGTTGATGGTCGGGGGAATCACACCTTCAACCAGGGATTTGATACTGAATACCGCTTCCACAGCCCCGGCAGCCCCCAGCAAATGGCCGGTCATGGATTTGGTTGAACTGACCGCCAGACGCGCGGCGTGGGTACCAAACACCTTATGAATCGCCCGTGTTTCAGCCACATCCCCTGCCGGTGTGGACGTGCCGTGGGCATTAATATACGACACATTTTCAGGTACCAGACCGGCATCTTCAAGAGCTGAAATCATGGCACGCGCAGCACCACGACCATCTTCTGGCGGTGACGTCATATGCCAGGCATCACCACTCATGCCAACACCACTGAGCTCAGCGTATATCCTGGCACCACGTTTAACCGCATGCTCGTACTCTTCCAGTACCAGAATACCGGCACCATCGCCCAGGACAAAACCGTCACGATCCGCATCCCACGGGCGGCTGGCTTTTTCAGGCTCATGGTTACGGGTAGAAAGCGCTCGGGCCGCAGCAAAACCGGTCATGCCCAGCGCTGACGAACCTTTTTCGGCACCACCAGCCACCATCAGATCGGCATCACCATAAGCAATGGTTCTCGCGGCAAGGGCAATGGCATGGCTGCCGGTAGCGCAGGCTGTAGAGGTGGCAAAGTTGGGTCCCTGAAGATTGTATTTCATGGAAACCCAGCCCGCCGCCATATTGACGATGGCAGCGGGAATAAAAAATGGGGATATTCGACGGGGGCCGCTGTTCAGCAACGTGGAGTGGTTCTGCTCAATAGACGTCAAACCACCAATACCCGAGCCGATCGCCACACCATATCGGTGCGCACGGTGATCATCAATCACCAGACCGGAGTCAGCCATGGCCTCGGCAGCAGCAGCCACACCGTACTGAATAAAGACATCCATTTTACGGGCATCTTTCTTATCGATAACACCGTCAGGATCAAAACCTTTGACCGCGCCACAGATAGACACACTGAAACCTTCCGTATCAAGGTGGGAGATCGCCTCAATACCACTGCGTCCCGCCAACAGAGCAGACCAGCTGTCATGGACATTATTGCCCACCGGGGTTATTGCCCCCATGCCTGTTGCAACAACCCTTCTACGCATTCGCTGCGATAACCATTCTGTATTTTTTTCTTCCGACAAGACTGACTCTCCTGCTGACCTGTCGTACAGATTTAATGAACCGTCATTCACATCAAAGCATCGCCACAGCAGCCTGACTATGAAAAAACGACAACAACACGATGATAATCGTCATCATGCAGCCAGCTTTTACAGCGATAGCCAGCAGACTGCCATAAACAACAAAAGCCGCAGACCATCGTCATGCGGCTTTCGAGTGACACACTTTTTGAAGATACTTTCGCTAAAGAATCAGTATCGAAAAAGCGTGTCACAAAGATACAGTTGTGCAAATCAAGGCAGAATCAGGAGTGTGCAACAACGTAGTCAATTGCTTCCTGAACAGTGGTGATTTTCTCAGCCTCTTCATCAGGAATCTCGGTTTCGAATTCCTCTTCCAACGCCATCACCAACTCAACAGTGTCCAGAGAGTCCGCGCCAAGATCCTCTACGAATGACGCACTGTTAGTGACTTCGTCTTCCTTCACGCCAAGCTGTTCGCAAACAATCTTCTTAACGCGCTCTTCAATGGTGCTCATACCTTGTTGTGCTCCTATCGATATTCGGTGCAGCCTGAGGCTACAGGTGAACTAGTTTATATGGTCAATTATGGGAATTTCAAGCCAGTTCATGGAAAACCAGTGACTATCCACGCAAATTGACAACAGATTTAACAAAACCCCAAAACCCAACCCATTAGAACAGGGTTTGCCTCGCCCTGCTCACTACTGCCAAAGCACTAAAGGTTCAGGCAAAGGAGGATTAATTCATGTACATGCCGCCATTGACATGCAAGGTCTCACCAGTGATATACCCGGCAGGCTCACTGACCAGAAATGCAACAGCAGCGGCAATTTCTTCCGGCTGACCCAACCGGGCCAGGGGAATCTGGCCAAGCAGGGAGGACTGCTGGTCTTCAGGCAGCGCCCTGGTCATATCGGTTTCGATAAAGCCCGGAGCAACGGTGTTCACGGTAATGCTTCTTGAGCCGACTTCACGGGCCATCGCCCGGGTGAAACCTTCGATACCGGCCTTGGCTGCCGCGTAATTTGCCTGCCCCTGGTTACCCATGGAACCAACAACAGAACTGATATTCACTATCCGCCCCCAGCGTGCTTTAGTCATACCACGCAGGACAGCCTTACTCATCCGGAAGATGGAACTGAGATTAGTATCAATAACGTCATCCCACTCATCCTCCTTCATGCGCATCAGGATATTATCACGGGTAATGCCGGCATTGTTGATCAGAATCAACGGTGCGCCATATTCTGCGCTGACCGCCTTGAGCACTGCCTGACATTCTTCCGCTGAGGTTACGTTCAGTGCCATGCCCTGACCTTGAATACCCTCCGCCTGCAAAGCGTCAGTAATGGCCGCCGCACCGGACTCAGACGTTGCCGTGCCAATCACGATGGCTCCGGCCTTCCCCAGGGCAAGCGCTATGGCTTTGCCAATACCACGACTGGCACCGGTAACCAGGGCAACCTTCCCCTTCAGACCATCTCCTGCAATAGGCCGTTCCAGCTCTCTTTCAGCAGTCATTTCCCGCCTGTTCCTTATTGGTTAGCTTCTGCCAGCATCTGAGCCATAGCGTCAGCAGACTCCAGCGTAGCAATGGGCGCACGTCGCGCAATACGTTTATTCAGTCCAGCCAGTACTTTACCGGGGCCACATTCAGCAAACCGGCCAACACCAGCGGCCATCATGGTTTCCACAGACTCAACCCAGCGTACCGGACTGTACAGCTGAGCAACCAGGTTCGCCTTAAGCTGAGCCGGATCAGAACAGACATTAGCAGAAACATTCTGCACCACCGGAATCACCGGCTCAATCAACTCAATACCGTCCAACGCTTTCTGGAGGCGCTCTGCAGCAGGCTTCATCAAGGCACAATGGGAAGGAACACTGACTGGCAGCTCAATCGCCCTCTTGGCACCCGCTTCTTTTGCACACTCAATGGCACGTTTAACTGCGGCAACCTGACCGGCAATCACCACCTGACCGGGAGCATTGAAATTGACCGCCTCGACCACTTCATCACCTGCCGCCTTCTCACAGGCAGCAACCACATCTGCATCATCAAGGCCAATAATAGCAGCCATGGCTCCTGCACCGGAGGCAACCGCCTCCTGCATGAACAGTCCACGCAGGCGAACCAGGCTGACGGCATCCGTAAAATTCATCGCACCGGCACACACCAGGGCCGAATACTCACCCAGGCTATGCCCGGCCATCATCGACGGTGCCTCACCCTGACGCTCACACCAGAGACGCCAGAGAGCCACACTGGATACCAGCAATGCAGGCTGGGTATTCTCCGTCTGATTTAACGCCTCAGCAGGCCCTTCAGAAACCATATTCAGGAGATCAAAACCAAGCACCCCGGCGGCTTCAGCAAACGTTGCCTGCACCACTGGCTCTGAAAGATAGTCAGCGATCATGCCAACCTGTTGGGACCCTTGTCCTGGAAAGACAAAAGCAAGCTTATCCGTCATTGCAACCCGCTCTTTCGCTTAGCTCTCTTGTTACCGAGAGGCCTGAAATTCAATTGAATACGAAGCGAACCTCCCGGTACAACTACGCCAGTTAATGCAGTCATCCCGGAAGCCAGATACGCTTCCCAGTAAAAAACCGGGGCAATTATAGGAAAAATAGACAACAAGGTAAGTAAATTTATGTTTCCAATAACAAAAAAGAACCGAAAAATGATTCATATTCTTTCCTGCCTGGCAGCAAACAAACTCTGTGATTAACCGTCTATACCCCTTCGATTCGGTTGGATTAAGCAGTTGACCAATTGTAACCGTATATTTCTGACCACGTGGGCAGTTACTACGCAAGGCACACCGCAGGGAGCATAGCCGTAGCTGTGTGACCGGAGTTGCGATGCTACACGACTGCATGGATGCAGGAGCTATTGCCTGGAGCGACTGTTCGCTTAGTCAGAAAATATGATTACATTTGGTTAACTACTTATGCGCCCCCCCAAATACGCTTTCATTGTATGGTCAATGCAGGATAGATGATTTCTGTCGTTAATGGCATCAGTCATCCCGTCAATGAGGCCGGTTTACCGGATGGTTTCGCGCAGAGGCAGAGTTCCAAAATAAGACGACAGCTCTGCACCGTTGAAATCTGCCCGAATATTTTTTCATTTGAAGGGTAAAAACTAAGCTATGCTTGTGCAGTTTCGGGCGTTGCAAGTTCTGGCCTGCTTCTTCCGAAGCGTTTTTTTTAGCCGATCCAATTATTTCAGTCAATTGGATAGTACTTTATCTTCTTTCATAAAATATTCGGACTAAAAAAAGGATTATAACCATGTACCCTGTCAACTCAGTTTTTTCCCGTGCTTCTAATATCCCCGGGAAATCACATGTTCTTTCTGCTGCGCAGAAGTCATCAACTAATGGTTCTCAAGGCGTTTCTGCATTTTTTGGTCAGCATCAAGTCAGTATTTCAAAACTCAGCAAACCATTGGTACTAAAGTGTTTATGGGATAATGCGAAAGGAGAAGGAGTTGCATTTACCAAGATAAAAAATCCTGCAATATTGATGGCGATGAAATTACTCCCGGAGATGGACATTAAAATTGCTGAACAACACATACAAAATGCCCAAAGCAAAAATCTACCATTGTCGTTTGGTTATCTTGATAATAAACCGCTGGAAATAAATATCACTGGAAATAATCTGAATACTCAATCTTACGATCATTATCATGGTGATGGTTCCGCAAAAAGAGCAATTTATAAGGCGAAAGAACTTGATGACAGGGAAAAGTATCCTGAAGAACGTTACTTGTTTGATCAGTTTGATCAGGCTGTGGCTGATCATCCAAATTCGGGAGAATTAACAGAAGATCAATTGTTAGATTGCCTGATGTCTGCTCTTCATGGCAAAGATAATCCCCCTGTGCCAGGCAACGGAAAAAATCCAGATCAGCAGTCAACCTGATTAAACTTTCCAAAACATAAAAGAACCAAAAATGATTATAAACACAGAATAATTAACACAAAATATTATTGATACCATTACCTGCAAATCCCGTACAGTTTCTGGTTTAGAGTTGTCATTGATCATTATTAGCGGTAGAGCCTTAGCCGTAAGTTAAGCAGGACAGCCGCAATAATCTTTGCTTGGCAACTTAAATACCAGCACGAACGGATTGCCAGCATCATCAGTAGTTACTCAACGATCAAGTCATTTGTTGCCAAACAGTTCTCCCGGGTATTTGACCATGCACCTATTGATCCTGAGCTGAAAAATGAGCTGATCAACCAGGTAGCACGGGTTAGCCTCTACGCATTAAAGGGGAAGATCACCGACGACAGTTGGAAGGCTGTGGGCATGGAAATGCTAAAGCAGGAGTACAAAGAATTTATTGAGTGAAATATCTGTGGGATGGGAGTTACCGCCCTCCCTCGCTTGTTAATCCGTGCGGGGTATCACTGAACGATACCCTTACTCCCCTCCCAGCATTAACTCTATCTCTTCTGCCAACCGCCCGGGAACATCGCTGTCCACTTCCCTGACGGCCTCGCCGATAGCACGGAAAAAACCTTCTTCATCGGAGTGACCGTGACTTTTGACCACAATCCCCTGCAGCCCGAGAAAACTGGCACCGTTGTATACTACCGGATCAATGCTTTTATAGATTTTACGCATGACCGGCGCAATCAGCAGAGAGAGAAACCGACGCCAAAGCGTCTGCTGAAAAGCGGCAACCAGGCTGTCACTAATTAAACCGGCAACCCCCTCTCCGGTTTTCAGGGCAATATTGCCAACAAAACCGTCGCAGACCACCACATCCGCGCCACCGGCAAACACATCATTCCCTTCGATATAGCCGATGTAGTTCAGACGACCATCGTCTTTCAATAGCCGATTTGCCAGCTTTACCTGTTCATTCCCTTTGATATCCTCAGTGCCGACGTTCAGCAACCCTACCCTCGGAGCAGTGATACCTCTGACAGTAGCGACCAGCAAAGACCCCATCACAGCAAACTGGTAAAGACTGTTGGCTGAACAGTCAACATTAGCCCCCATATCCAGCAGCAGAACACTGCCACCGGCACAGGGAATAGCCCCCGCAATGGCAGGACGGTCAATACCCACAAAGGTCTTCAGGGCAAATCGCCCCATAGCCATCAGGGCACCCGTATTCCCCGAACTGACGCAGGCAGCCGCACGGCCACCAGCCACCTGCTCAAGGGCAACCCACATGGAGCTGTCTTCTTTGGATCTCAGGGCAAAAGAGGGTTTTTCATCCATACCGATGGTCTTTCCAGCATGAATAACCGTAAGACGGGACTGATCGAAAGCAGTAGAAGAGAGATGACCGGTAATCAGTTGCTGATCACCCACCAGGGAAAGATGAAGACCCGGATAAGCATCCAAGGCTCGGAGGGCAGCCCGGATACGAGAACGGGGACTTTCGTCCCCGCTCATAATATCAAGCGCTATTTTCCTTCCTGGAGCTGCTGACCGTCCTGGCATGGTACGGCTCACTCGCCGACTTTACCTTCAAGCACTTTGCGGCCACGGTAGAAACCGTCAGCGGTCATGTGATGACGACGATGAGTTTCGCCGGAAGTCGCATCAACAGACAGCTGAGATGCAGTCAGACTGTCGTGGGAACGGCGCATGTCACGCTTGGAACGGGTTTTACGGTTTTGCTGAACAGCCATGTGTCAACTCTCCTAAATTCTTTGCCTGGAACTCTATTTGGGTTCGGTAGTACTTTTATCCTGATCAGCTTTCAGACTAGCCAGAACACTGAACGGGTTACGACGCTTTTTCTCTTCCGCTGCCCGGGCAGCGGAAGCCTCAGCCTCTTCATCAGATTCAGTAGTAAAGTTCTGCTGAACCTGGCAGGCTTCAGGCGGATGATAAGCCACGATAGGAAGGCTCAACAGAAGCTCTTCCTCCAGCAGGGGCACTAACTCCATCGGCTCCTCCTGGAGCATCAGGGGTTCATAACCCTCCGGCAGGGACCGGGCCTGCTCATCGGTCAATACACCCATCAGGTTGAGGTCTGAACGCACGGGAAGTTCTGCTACATCAAGGCAGCGCTGACAAATCATTTTAAGATTCGCCTCAACATGCCCCTCAAGAACCACTCGGTGATCTTCGCTCATATAGAAATGAAGAAAGACCTTCACCTCGCCCTGATCGTCAGCGAGACTGGCCACCAGTCGATCAAACTGTTTAAGCGCCAGCGAACCTTCAAACTGTAACCCCTGACGCGCGAGTTTCCGCGGATCAACGGTTTTTGGTAATTGGCCTGATAACATAAGCGCGCAATCATAGGGCGATGCCCCTTTGCTGTCAAACATCCTTTTCGGGTGAGGTTTATCAGAATTTCAACTATTTCATGAATAACATGCCTGAAGACTGTATTTTTCACAACCTGCTGCCGGATGGCGCAGGCGTGTTTTACAAAAATTCGTAACCATGCATACTGTGCTCGACTATCCGAACCTTTGCCCGCACCACCTGCACATCATAAAACGATGAATATATTGCTAGCCTCAGGCTCACCCTATCGAAAAAGCCTGCTTGAACGACTCAACCTGACCTTCAGCCAGGCCTCACCGGACATTGACGAAACCCCTGAACCCACAGAGAGCGCCAGGGAGCTGGCCATCAGGCTTTCCCGGGAAAAGGCCCTGATACTGGCCGACCAGCATCCGGATACCCTGATTATTGCCTCCGACCAGAGTGCCGCACTGGACAACAGGATTCTGGGCAAACCCGGAACCAGGGAACAAGCCATTCAACAGCTGTCCGGCTGCAGCGGCAGACAGGTGGTTTTCCACACCGGACTTTGCCTGCTGAACACCGCTACAGCAGAGCATCAGCTGACCTGTGTGGATTACACCGTCTGGTTCCGAACCCTGTCCAGCACACAGATTGCCACCTATATAGATGCAGAGAGTCCACTGGACTGTGCTGGCAGCTTCAAATGTGAAGGACTGGGCATCACTCTGTTCGAGAAAATGGCTGGCGATGATCCTGACAGTCTGGTTGGACTGCCACTGATCACCCTGACCACCATGCTGATGAATGAAGGGGTTTACCCTTTGGGCAGATAGGGTAAATACACCGGGTCTTGCACAGCAGACCCGGTGATCAAATCACATTAACTGAAAACCATCACCCAGGGCTTCCACCAGGGTGGCGCTGACACCAGCCCCAAAATCACGGGCAAATTTTTCCAACGGCGAGAGGCGGAAGGTGTAATCAACAATATCCTCTTCACCCACCACTTCCCGGGCCACATAACCGGCACTGCCCAGACCATCAATCAGACCCAGTGTTTTGGCCTGCTCACCAGACCAGACCATGCCTGAAAAGATATCCGACCGATCAGCCAGTCGATCACCCCGCCCGGTTTTTACCGCATTAATAAACTGCTGGTGAATAGTATCCAGCGACGCTTGCCATTCAACAGCAGCTTCACGGTCCACGGACTGGAATGGATCAAGGAATGCCTTATTTTCACCGGAGGTATAGGTTCTGCGGGTAACCCCCAGCTTCTCCATCGCCCCGACAAAACCAAAACCAGAGGAAATAACGCCGATGGACCCCACCAGACTGGCCTTGTCAGCGTAAATTTCATCAGCGGCAGCGGCAATGTAATAGCCGCCAGACGCACCGATATCCATAATGACCGCATAAAGAGGCGTATCCTTATGCAGTTCACGCAGCCTGAGAATTTCATCATAGATGTAGCCAGATTGGACAGGGCTACCACCCGGACTGTTAATTCTCAGAATGACGGCTTTAGTGCCCGGATCCTCAAA
The DNA here is from genome assembly GCF_017744175.1 of Thalassotalea sp. G20_0. Classification (NCBI taxonomy): domain Bacteria; kingdom Pseudomonadati; phylum Pseudomonadota; class Gammaproteobacteria; order Alteromonadales; family Colwelliaceae; genus Thalassotalea; species Thalassotalea sp. G20_0. The sequence continues at coordinate 103,642 of NZ_JAGHQV010000014.1, forward strand.
GGCTGAGCGTAATCCCGACACCACAACATCTGCATTCACATCGCCACCACCAATCTGGCCATCAATCTCCACCAGCGCCGTATGCTCACTGGAGCCATCACTGATCACTGCATCATTGATATTGGTCGCGTTATAAATGACGGCAACAGAGAAAAACAACCAGCCAAAGGTCAGCAGTTTAAAAAATATACCCCATCGCCGGGAACGTTGCTGCTCCAGCAGCGCGCCTTTGGCCAGGTTATCCACCAGATCCCAGGCTCGATTACTGTCCAGGCTATCCTGCGCCTCAGACGAGGACTCCCGCCACTTGTCTTGCATAATCACCCCTTAAACAGGTTCACTCAAAAACGATCAGTGCATATTTATCAATTCTTCGATCCGACATCCAGTTGCAAAGCTGACAACACCTCAGCCAGGTCGTCCGGCAAAGGTGCTTCAACCTTTAACCGCTTACCATCCAGCAGGTCAAATTCGATACTGGCGGCATGCAGGAACAGCCTTTTAAGACCAAACTGTTTCTGGGACTGATTGTCTGAATCCATACCGTATTTTTCATCCCCGGCAATGGGATGCCCCGCGTGCAGACAGTGAACCCGAATCTGATGGGTCCGCCCTGTGATGGGATAAGCCTCAACCAGGGTCATATTTGGAAAACGGTTCAGTACTCGAAACGCTGTTCGGGATTTTTTGCCATCCACATGCACGCGGACCATCCGCTCTCCAGACTGCAGCACGTTCTTCAACAGCGGCGCATTAACCAGCTGCTTTCTCGCTGGCCACTTACCCACCACCAGAGCATGATACAGCTTTTCAACTTTTTCTTTCTGCTGCAACTGGTTATGCAGATGACGCAGCATACTGCGGCGCTTGGCAATCACCAGACAACCCGAGGTGTCCCGATCCAGGCGATGCACCAGTTCCAGCGTGCGGTTATCCGGCCGTAGCTGGCGAAGCGCTTCAATCACGCCATAAGACAGACCGCTTCCGCCATGCACAGCAAGCCCGGACGGTTTGTTGATAATCAGCAGCAGATCATCTTCATAAAGTACCGCTTTTTCCAATTGAGCGATCACGCTGTCAGCGGGCCTTATTGGAGCCTCCCTTTCGGCCACTCGGACCGGAGGAATACGAACAACATCGTTCAATTCAAGGCGATAATCTGCGCTTACCCGCTTTTTATTAACCCGCACCTCACCCTTGCGAACGATACGATACACCCTGGTCTTGGGCACCCCTTTAAGAACCCGCAACAGAAAATTATCAACACGCTGACCAGCCGCATCCTCATCAATGGTAATAAAGTTAACGTTTGCGGCCACAACACCAGCTTCAACGGCCTCCCCATTCCCGGGAGGCTGATCCTTTAACCTTCGAGGAAGAGCCTGTCGGCCTGAACACTCTCGGCCAGCCCCACGCCCGGAAACCACTCCCCCGGTTCTACCGGACTTTGGGGCCCCCTTCCTGTGACTGGAACGGCCTTTACCATTAACGTTGCGCGCTTGTTTCAATCGTCTAACCACATATTTGTTTATGCCAAGTTGCAGCCCCGGAAGCTCTACCTTAACTGGTTGAGATAAAAAGACTTTCAGGGATTACCGCGATTTTCGTCCAGGTAATGTTATCAGCTTTGTGTCATTTGAAGCACTTACAGATTACTGATATAGTTGTGGCACTGCCTTGTAACTATCCGAAGAGGCAGTTCGATTTACGAAGTCTGAGCATGACCCGAAAGGGATAGCATCACTTAAATTCCGCTAACCGGGCCGAAAATAAACTGGAGCTACATCTACCCGATGAACAAGTCCGGGCCAGGTAACTCCGGGAATAGCCGCTCAGGCAGACATCATGGCAGATGAACCAGTTGCATCCCTCCCTGAGGGCATGAGTTCCTGCCATGGTACTGAATGATTAAAGACCACGGCCACTGCCGTGATAGATAAACAGTGCCACCCAAGAACAGAGGTTGCGCTCCCGATACCAGGGATGAAGAACAGCGGACGGGTCATATGCTAGTGAAAGGCTCAGTGATACCTGCAAACGTATCCACAACCAGCCAGAAGCGCCCGATCAACGCATCTCCCCACTATGCATCCGGTCAACATACGGATGCAGATTACTATATCGTTACAGCCTTACCCTTGAATAAGCCCGGCTGTAAGTCTGATAGTTGGTTACCACCGACCACACCGCTCTCCTGCGGTTGTTGGCCTGTGTACACTCGGGTAGCACCGAAGAGTTTGTACAAAAGCTGAAGGAAACCAGTTGCACTGCCAGCCACCACGAATACGTAAGGTGGCGGGCCGGGCGCTTCCGGAAAGACGATGGATTGCCCGTCAAACCAATGAATGCGCTGGATTAACCGAATGTCACGAACAACTTTTCGCCACCAACATCTGATCAGGGTAGCCATTAGCAATTTGGTACTCTATGAAGAGAATGTTGATCAATGCGACCCAGCAAGAAGAGCTGAGGGTTGCACTCGTCGATGGGCAGCGCCTGTTCGATCTGGATATTGAATCCGGAGCCCGCGAGCAGAAGAAAGCCAACATCTACAAAGCAAAAATCACTCGTGTTGAGCCCAGCCTGGAAGCCGCGTTTGTGGACTTTGGTGCAGAGCGACACGGCTTCCTGCCTTTAAAAGAGATCTCCCGGGAATACTTCGTCGGCCACACTGGTGGTCGTCCCAACATCAAGGATGTCATCAAGGAAGGCACCGAGGTTATCGTTCAGGTAGATAAGGAAGAGCGTGGCAACAAAGGTGCCGCCCTGACCACACTGGTCAGCCTGGCTGGCCGCTACCTTGTGCTGATGCCCAACAACCCACGGGCCGGTGGCATCTCTCGCCGCATTGAAGGTGATGAGCGTGCTGAACTTCGTGAGGCCATGAGCAAGCTGGACATCCCGGCCGAGATGGGTGTCATCGTTCGCACAGCTGGCCTTGGCCGTTCAACAGAAGACCTTCAGTGGGATCTGGACTATCTCCTGCAGCTCTGGAACTCCATCAAAGATGCTGCCGATAAAAATCCCGCACCATTTTTGATCTACCAGGAAAGCAATGTCATTATCCGCGCTATCCGCGACTACCTGCGCCAGGATGTTGGTGAAGTACTGATCGACAAAACCCCGGTTTATCAAGAAGCCCTGGATTTTGTTAAACAGGTCATGCCCCAGTACCAGAACAAGATCAAACTTTATAAAGACAGCGTCCCCCTGTTCAACCGCTTCCAGATTGAAAGCCAGATCGAGACCGCCTTCCAGCGTGAAGTCAAACTGCCATCTGGCGGCTCCATTGTTATTGACCCAACAGAAGCCCTGGTATCCATTGATATCAACTCTGCCCGTGCAACCCGTGGTGGCGATATCGAAGAAACCGCCTTCAACACCAACCTCGAAGCGGCGGATGAAATTGCCCGCCAGCTGCGCCTGCGTGATATTGGCGGCCTGATTGTTATCGACTTCATCGATATGGGCAGCAACCGGAATCAGCGGGAAGTAGAGAACCGTATTCGTCAGGCGCTGTCGGTTGATCGTGCCCGCGTTCAAACCAGCCGTATCTCCCGCTTTGGCCTGCTGGAAATGTCCCGTCAGCGTCTGCGCCCATCACTGGGTGAAACCAGTGGCGTGGTCTGCCCTCGCTGCTCAGGTCAGGGCACGATTCGGGATATTGAGTCTCTGGCCCTGTCTATTCTGCGCCTGATGGAAGAAGAGGCCATGAAGGACAAGACGTCCGAAATTCGTGCACAGGTTCCCGTGCCAGTGGCGGCATTTCTGTTGAATGAAAAGCGCAAAATGATCGCCAAGATCGAGAAGCGCCATGATGCCCGCATCATCGTCATTCCAAATGCCAATCTGGAAACCCCTCATTACGATGTCCAGCGCCTCCGTGATGACAATCTTCAGGATCGCGAGAGCAGCTACGAAATCATCCTTGAGGGCGAAGACTCCAGCCCGGAAGAGCTGACCACAGCCACCAGGCCTCAGCCCAGACAACAAGCTGTCGTTCGCAATATTGCCCCGGCACAGCCTGCACCAGCCATTAAAGCGTCTGAAGCAAAACCCGGATTTATTGGCAGTCTGCTGAAGTCCATCGGCAGCCTCTTCAACTCTGAAAATGACGATGACAAATCCGCTGGCCAGAACAAACCCACCCAGCAACGTCAACCGGCGCGTCGTGATCAAGTCGGCCAAAACAGGAAAAAGGCCCGAACTGATTCCCAGCGCCGCGACAGACAGGACAGCAACCGTCCTCAGAAAGAGCGTAAAAAGAGTCAGCAGGAACGCTCAGACAACCGCTCCGGCAGTCAGGAAAATCGCTTCGAAAGGCAGGAAAGACGCCAGCGTGACAAGCCGGAAGTAGCGGAACAACGGGAACCCAGACAGGAACGCCGCCAGGACCAGGAACCAGAACAGGGCTCTGGTGATCGTCGACGCCGCCCCAACTCTGCGCCCCGTCGTCGCAACAACCGACAGTCTCAGCGCCAGCAACAAAATGAACCGCAATTACAGCCACTGCTGCCTGAAAGCGCTAAAGGGGCAGTAAATGCGCCTGCTGTTCATGAAACTGCCACTCAGGAAAGCGCCCCACAGGAAAAGCGTGCTGACAAAAAAGAGTCGTTTGCCAGCATCGAGAAGCCTGAGCTGGAAAGCAGCAAAGCTGCTGCATCTGCCCCGGAAGCTCCTGCGGCTCCGACCATGCCAATGGATAAGGTAGAGGAAACCAGCAAAGCTCCTGTCGAAGAGCAAACAATTGCCAACACCCCTGAAGCACCGGAAGAAGGGAGACCTCGTCGCTCAAGAAGAGTGAAGAATGACCCTCGCCGTCTCAGGGAAGCTCAGCAGTCTGCGCCTCAGGAAGTCAGCGAACCTGAAATCCCTGCGAAGGGCGACTCACCAGCACAGCCTTCTGCCGATAAAGAGCCGACAGTTGAGCTTAAGATTGCAACAGCCGGAGATTCTGAAGCGCAACCGGAAAAAGCAGAACAAGCCACCGTTGAGACCAGCACTCAAGAACGCCAGGCTGACCTGCCCGTTGCCACTGCAGAAGCAGCAACCGTTGAGCGGGAGAAGGTAACCCCTCGCCCTCAGATGACAGAAATGGCAAAAGCCGTTGCCGCTTCCCATAATCTCGACAAGCCAGCGTTTGCAACCATGCCACCCGCTTTCGAGAAACCAGCTGTAGCGGATGCTGAAACAGAGGCTGTCGAGCCCAAGCCGACCATGACCGCCAATGAAGCTGAAGAGATGCTGAAGCAGGCATTAAATCAGTCTGATGAAGACCAGGCAGTTGTTCATGAAAGTCCACAGGAGAAGCCTGCTGAGACTGCCCCGACTCCAAAGCCTTTAGCGCCTGAGAGCAAAGCAGCAGAAGTACCACAAGCAGTTGAGCGTGACCAGACAGCAGAGGTTAAAGCCAGCGAAGCTGAAGCAGTTACTGCTGATGAAACCGCTGAAAGGCCGCGTCGTCGTCGCAGCCGTGCTCACAACGACCCCAGGGCAAAGCGCCAGACTCAGCAGATCGAACTGACTGTCGAGCCAGAAGGCGAAACCCAGGAAGCTCCGCAAGTGCGTACTGAAGAAAGCAACCTGTAATACGGGTTGATACAGGTCTGAACGGGGTGGTTTCCACCCCGTTTTTTTTTGCCTTGAAAAACCACCAGAAGGCTCTCCAGTCATAAATCGCCCTGCGCTATAGCGATGGACAATAAATCTTTGCCGAACTCGCTCCCACGCAAATTAAAAGAGCCGCAACCCGCCACTGGTGGAACTTTTATCAATTTTAGAAATCAAAACAGGGAGTAAATCATGTGACTAGAACAACCAAAACAGAGGAAAATTTATGAAAAACAACCTTTTCAAGCAATGGGTAATGGCCAGCTTACTGTGTATTCTATCCTGCTCTGCATTTTCAGACGTTGAATATTCAGGCATCGCTTTCAGCAACGTAGATATCCACGGGCAAGGCACTGAAGCCGACGTTAAACCCGGTGAAACTGTCGGCATCCATGCCCATTACAAATGGCTCTGGCCCAGGGAAGAAGCCAGCATTGTCCAGATTATTGTTGGTATTGATGGCATAGGTGCTCAAACATCAATTGCCAATGCCATTGTCATTGATGGTCGATACCTTGATCCTCATTACAATGATATCACCGAGCAAGATGTAGACTTTCACATCGTTGCGCCCAACGAACCGGGCACTTACCAGATTCGCTTCCGTTACGCCCAGGCTTACGGGGCCGAGGAGGCCGTTGGAACATGGTGGTACGTTGATCAGGCTCCTACCGAAGAAGCAACAATTGGCACTATTACTGTCCGTTAAACGATATGAAACACTAGTCAGTCAGGAGTCCCGGACAACTCATGGGACTTCTGGTTTATTACTATCAGTGCAACGTAGAATCATCCCCCATCTCACAAATCTGCATCCTTAGATTCACAGGGGTGTTCTGTCATCATCCATATAAAGCCGCGGCTCTCTTTCCAGCTGAACACCAAACTTTTCATTTACTTTCTGCTGAACCTGCCTGGAGAAAGACAGTACATCCCGACCAGTGGCTCCACCGTGATTCACCAGAACAAGAGCCTGTTTCTGGTATGTCCCCACACAACCGTCACGCTTCCCTTTCAGCCCGGTCTGATCAATCAGCCAACCAGCGGCCAGTTTCCAGTTCTGCCCAAGGGGATAAGCGACAATATTCGGATATTCCTGTTTCAGGCGATCCATCTCTGACTGTGATACCTCCGGGTTTTTGAAAAAGCTGCCAGCATTACCCACCTCAGATGGATCCGGCAACTTTTCCCGGCGAATATCACAAACAGCCCGACTGATATCCACTGCGGAGGGAGCCTGATCGCCCAGACGTCTGGCAAGCAGATCACCTAACTGGCCATAGCCCAGATTGGGTTTTAATGTTGCATCAAGATCCAGGGTTACAGCGACAATAATATACTGGTCACGCTTTTCTCTTTTGAATACCGAATCGCGATAACCAAAGCTACAACTTTGCCGGTCAAAATACTCAACATGCCCGGATTCAAGGTTCACCGCCTCCAGCGAAACGAAAGAATCCGTTAACTCAACACCATAGGCACCAATATTCTGGATAGGTGCAGCGCCAACGTTACCCGGTATCAAGGAGAGATTTTCCAGCCCATAGGCCTGATGATCCAGAGACCATAAAACAAACTCATGCCAGTTCTCTCCCGCCTCAGCCCTGACCCGAACACACTCCTGATCACGACTCAACACTGTTTTTCCCTTGAGATTAACGTGCACAACCAGGGCATCAAGAAAATCACCAAGCACTACATTACTGCCACCGCCCAGGGGAATAACGGGCAGCTGCTTTTCCCTGGCAAAAGCCAGTGCCGACTGCAATTCAGCAACCGTATTTGCCTCAGCGTAATATCTGGCAGTAGACGGCAAACCCAGGGTATTTCTCTCCACCAGGGAATAGTTGTCGCAAATCTTAACCGGGAAGTTCATTAATAGTTGATTCAATAGAAATTGGAGACAAAATACTTATGGGTTTTCTGCAAATGATCCAGCAACGCAACCCCACCCAGCACAACCAGATTAAGCACCCGCTCAAATCCTTCGTTACCACCGTAGTATGGATCCGGAACTTCAGAGACTGGCAGGCCAGCAAAATCAAGAAAAAGCTTCAACTTACAGGCATGTTCCTGCGGGCAGATCTTTTGCAGGTTCTTCAGGTTCTCTCTGTCCATAGCCAGAATATAATCCTGCTCAACAAAATCAGCAGAGGTTACCTTGCGGGAGCGAATAAATGAAAGATCATAACCGTGATCCGCTGCCTGCTGCATGGAACGGCTGTCTGGTAACCCGCCATCATGCCAGCCACTGGTGCCCGCTGAATCAACTCTGATACAGTCTGACAACCCTGCTTCCGCCACTTGATGGGCAAACACACCATGGGCAGTGGGTGACCGACAGATATTTCCCAGACAGACGAACAGTACTTTTGTCATTCTGTTTATGCTCTGACCGTTGTTTCATTGGGCTCAGGGCTGTCCAGTTCCTGCTCTCTTTCAAGCAATGCACGAACTGCCAGCAGATCCTGTTCCGTATCGACACCATGGGGCGGCGTTGCCACTGCTTCAGCCACATGAATCCGATAGCCATGCCACATCAGTCGAAGCTGCTCAAGAGACTCCATGTTCTCAATCGGACTGACACCCCAGGTCACATAATGATTCAGGAGCCCAACCCGATAGGCATAGATGCCAATGTGACGCTGAAAGCAGGCATCTTTCGGCACTCTTTTTTCTTCCCTGGCAAAATCGTCCCGCGCCCAGGGAATAGGGGCACGACTGAAATAAAGCGCATACCCCCGGGCATCAGCAACCACTTTGACAATACCGGGATCAAAAATCTGCTCCACCCGGGTCAGTGGGCTGGATAACGTAGCAGCCCCTGCCTCAGACGACAGTTGCAGGTTTCTGGCCACCTGATTGATCACAGAGGGGGGGATCAGAGGTTCATCACCCTGCACATTGACAATGATTTCATCATCCTTCAGACCATAGATTCTGGCCACTTCCTGCAACCGGTCAGTACCAGAAGGATGTCCCGGCAGCGTCATGCATACCTCTGCGCCAAAACCTTCAGCCACCTTCAGAATACGCTCATCATCCGTGGCAATGATGACCTTCCTGGCAGCACTGGCCAGTGCCCGCTCATAAACATGCTGCACCATAGGCTTGCCCGCAATATCAGCCAGTGGCTTGCCCGGCAAACGACTGGAAGCAAATCGGGCAGGTATTACAACGGTGAAGTCAGAGCCTTCAGCCGATAAATAGCCCTCAGCCGATAAAAAGCCTTGTGCCATCAGGACGCCTCATCCAAACGTTCATCAACGGTCAATGTGCGCGCCTCACCTTCGAGCATGACAGGAATACCGTCACGAACCGGATAAGCAAGACCACAGGGTCTGCAAACCAGTTCCTGACGCTCTTTATTTGGCCGCACTTCCCCTTTACACAGTGGGCAGGCCAGAATTTCAAACAGCGTTTTATCCATCATTGTTCCTCAGCCATCAGCCAGCAAATACCGGCTTACGGGCTTCAATCATTGCCACCAGCTGCTCAATACATGAGCCCGATACACGGGTCGTCACCGGCAGATACCAGTGTCTGTGATCGGCAAAACCACTGCATTTAACGGCATCCTTGGCGGTCATAATTACCGGAAGATCGTCGTTAAAACAGATATCTTCCGGTGCAAATAAGTGGTGATCCGGATAAGGATGCCCAATAACATCGTATCCCAAAGAGCGCAGTGTATTAAAAAAACGCTCCGGATTACCAATTCCTGCAACACCATGAACCCTGCTTTTATCGGGAATTTGTTGCGAAATACCGACCATACTGACCAGCGCAGAAGGTTCAAGGGAAAAACAGTACAGTTTTTCCCGCTCCAGCGTCGTCAGCCCAAGGGAACTTTCTACTTCCTCAGCCTTCGCTGACACAGAAGCATTGTTGGTGTTGACCAGAATCATATCCACCTGGCTCATTCTTTCCGGTGGTTCCCGAAGCGGGCCTGCGGGCAGACACAATTGGTTGCCAAGCAACCGGTCACCATCCAGAACCAATACTTCAATATGCCGTTGCAGATTATAGTGCTGCAATCCATCATCTGCGATGATCAGATTGCAGTCTGTCTGATCACAGAGATAGCGGGCCGCCTTTACTCGATCAACGTCAACAATCAAAGGGACATGCAGCTGTCGGGCGAGCATAACCGGCTCATCCCCGGCCTTTGCCGGGTCTGAATCCGGCCGGACCGACAGGGGCATACCTCCGGTTTTCGCACCAAATCCACGACTGATAATCCCCGGCCGGTAGCCCCTTCGCTGAAATTCACGCACAAGGGCGGCAACCAAAGGGGTTTTGCCGGTTCCACCGACCGAAATATTACCCACCACAATGACCGGCACAGGCGAAGACCACCGTGCTGTCTGCAGTAAACGCTGCTTTCTTCTCGCAGCCAGAAAGGAAAATAACCAACTAAGTGGCTTGAGACAGCGGGTCCAGCCACCGGAAGGAGAATACCAGGAGTCTGTGACCGACTGGCTGAAACGGGGCCAGAGCTTCACTGATCAGACTCGGTATCTTTTCGGGTGGTCATGCTCAGGTTGGTAAAACCCAGCTGCCCTGCAGCATCCATTGCCGTAACAACCGCCTGATAAGGCGTATTGGCGTCAGCGGTAATAATCAGGGGAATCTTGCTGTCTCCCTGGCTTACTTTGCCCAGTGCCCGCTTGAGTGTATCCAGCTGACCATTGACCAGCCCCTGACCGTCAACGGCAAAATCTCCAGACTTGCTGATGATGATCTCAATCTGCTTTGGCTGCTGCTGCAACACCTCGCCGGAGGATTCCGGCAAGTCAATGGCCAGATGCGTCTCCTTGGTGAAGGTGGTTGAGACCATAAAGAAAATCAGCAGCAGGAATACCACATCAATCAGGGGTGTCAGGTTGATCGACACCTCTTCCTGATTTATCTGTCGTCGGAAGTTCATTTTTTCCTGGCCTCACTGCCCGGAGCGGATGAAGAGCCGTTAGCGGATGAAGAGCCCTTGCGATCACCCTGCAGCACTTCCACCAGCTTGATGGCGTCCTGCTCCATGGCAACCACCAGCTCATCAATGCGCCGGGTAAAATAGCGGTGGAAAATCAGGGCCGGGATAGCCACGGTAAGACCAGCTGCTGTGGTAATGAGAGCCTTGGAAATCCCGCCAGCAAGAACACCGGCATTACCGGTGCCTTCAACCATCAGCACAGTAAAGACATCAATCATACCGATCACGGTTCCCAGCAAACCCAGCAGGGGAGTAATCGCGGCAATGGTCCCCAGGGTATTGAGATAACGTTCAAGGTCATGGATCACCTTGCCCGCCTGCTCTTCAATACTTTCCTTCATGATTTCCCGGCCACTGCGGGCGTTGGTCAGACCGGCAGCCAGAATCTCTCCCAGGGGCGACCCGGCTTTCAGCTGGTCAAGCTTGCGATTGTCCAATCCATTACTTTTGATCCACCTCCATACTTGAGAAAGGGTATTTTTCGGTGCAATGCGTGAGGGTCTCAACGTCCAGAGCCGCTCGAAGATGATTGCCATGGCAATGACTGAAGACAACAGGATAGGCACCATCAGCCAACCACCGGATTTCACCAGTTCGAACACAATAATCTTCCCTTATAATGACAAATTCATGATATCTGGCCCGGTTAATGCCAGGCATATCAGTACCCGGCCAGTATGACTGTATCACAGAGATTAGCGCCATATAAGCCGTAACTGATCGCTTTGAGGCTGCGTTAGCGCCACCAGTAGCGGGCGTGGGTTTTGCGGTAGGCTGAAACTGTGAGATCACCGCTACCGAGTGTAAAAGACAGTGAGCCATCGGCAGCGGTATTAAAATTTTTTGCTCCCGAGCTTTGCACACGAGCTAATGTTTCAGCGGCCGGATGACCGAAACGATTGGCAAAGCCGGAGGAAAAAATAACCGCCACGGGCTGAACCGCAGAGAGAAAGTCAGAACTACTGGAAAACCGGCTACCATGGTGAGCGGCCACCAGCACACTGGATTGAAGCTCAGCGCCCTGCTCTATTAACCGTTTCTCAACCCGTCCACTGATGTCTCCGGGCAGTAAAAGACTGTCTGACCCTGCTGTCACTTTCAGTACACAGGACGCATCATTACTGCGCCGATATTCACCACCGGCCAACACCTGAAAATAAACCCCATCCCACTGCCAATGATCTCCGGATTGGCATCTCACCCAGTCTTGCTCAAAATCGGGCAGCCTGGTACCACTGATAACCGGTACATCCGGGTATCTGGACAACAGTGATGGCAAACCACCTGAATGATCCTGATCACCATGAGAAATGATAATGCGATCAATTCGGGCCACACCGGATTTGGACAGCGCCGGAAGAATCACGCTCTCTGCCGCTGACAATTTTTCCGAGAATCGGTCACCGGTGTCGTATACCAGAAGGTGCTGACGTGTTCTGATAAACACAGACAACCCTTGCCCTACATCCAAAACAGTGACCTCAGCCTGACCTGCCGGTATCTCAAGCGTTTTCGGGAACAATGAAGGCATCAGCATCACCGGGGCAAGCCAGCGCAAACGCAGAGTTGCCGGAGCGATCAGCAGCAACATACCGGCAACAGCGAACAACAGGTCAAGCCAGGTCAGAGCCTGCTGTGGTGGAATAAGCACCATCAAACCGGACACCCACTGCAGCCCCCATTGAAACCCTGTCACCAGATAATCCAGCCCGGCCATAATGAAACCGGCAGTCTCAGGCAACACAAACTGCACAATTGCACTGAACAGCAGTAAGGGAACGACGGCAATGCCAATTAATGGAATGGCCAGAAGATTCACCAGGGGAGACAGTGGTGATACCGGCTGACCATTAAACAGCAGCAAAGGCGTCAACAGGGCAAACACCAGCCATTGTGGCTTAAACAGGGTTACCGGCCAGCCAGCCCTCTCCCTTCGACCAACCATACCAAACAGCAGTGCGCCTGCGGCAATAAACGAATACCAGAATCCATTGCTGGTTATGGCCAGGGGGTCAATAGCAAGCACTGCCGCCAAAGCCAACAACCAAAGTGTTGCGGGAGAGGCCCTGATACCCAGCAAGGGTGCCAGTAATGCAGCAAATGTCATCACCAGGGCCCGTTGCACCGGCACACTGAACCCGGCCAACAGGGCATAGAACAACGCAAACAGCATGCCTGTCAGCGCCTTGACCACGGGTAAGGGTACTCTGCGAAGTGGAATTCCCCCCAATCGCCCAACAATGGTGGCAAGGGAGAAGCCCAACCAGGCCATAAGACCGATATGCAGGCCGGAGATCACCATCAAATGGGTGGTTCCCGTCTCATTCAACACCTGCCATTGCTGGGTGTTGATCGCTGTTTTATCACCCAGCAGCAGTGCCGAGAAAACCCCTCTGTTGTCATCAGATACCGTGGAGTACAACCACTGTCTTAACAGCGCCCTTACCTGATGAAGCCGGTAAATACCGGTAACATTATTATCGAGCAGTGATCCGGACTTCACGTACCCCGTGGCCTGTATCCCCTGACGCAGCGCCCAGGCCTCATAATCAAACGCACCCGGGCTTGCAAAACCATGGGGCTGTCGCAACCTCACCGTTAACCGCCAGGTCTCTCCAGCCTGCAAATCCGGCGGTTCATACCAGCTCAGCCTGACCTTTTTGGCGTATAGACCAGACCCTGCATGATTGACTGCGAAATCAAAGCGCGCTGCCATGCCGTTTATCACCGGCAGACTGGCAATCTTTCCTTCGATATTGATATCCCGCCCATGTATATAGCCATCAAGGCGATTGACAGCGTAATGCGTTGCATACCATGAGCTGACAAGAGTACCCGCCAGCAGAGGCAGCAGCCACCAGCGGACCCGGGAAGCTCCGGCTGACGATAACCCCCACAGAAACATAATGAACAGCGGCAGGCTGATCGACAGCAGTACCGACATGCCAAATGTCAACGAAACAAAACCACTGGCAAGTACGAAGATAAGTAATCCCCTTGCCGGTTTTACGGTCGTGTGCGTGTTATCCACGTAGTCTTGCCTACCATTTCAGTGCATAATTCAAGGCTTTACCTCATTCAAGGCACTGTTCTGCCCTGCCTAGAATGACCGTCATTGTGCCGTGGCATAATCAACCATTCTTTATTTGAACGTGGCATGTCATGGCCGATGAAAATCAGCAAGCATAGATGAATTTCAGTCTGGAAAAGCCAATCCCGAATCGGTTGAAGGCAGCTGGCAAGACTTCCATACTGGAAAACTGGCAACCTCTGCAAACCATGAACTAAAGTCATAGCTCAGAGCATAATGAGTTGATGTCATGATAGCGGTAAGATAGTGAAAGGATATGGCGAAAAAACTGATTAAAAGGTATTTGCCGGAACCAAAAACCATCAAGGAACATCGCCACCTGCGGTTTCTGGGTTCTGCATTATATGATGCAAACCTGTGGCAACTGAATCGCCGTTCCGCTGCTGCCGCATTTTTTGTCGGCATATTTGTTGCGTTTATTCCCATGCCTTTCCAAATGATTCTGGCGGCATGTCTGGCCATTGTTTTCCGATGCAATCTGCCTCTTTCTGTCGCACTGGTCTGGATAACCAACCCATTGACCATGCCTGCCATATTCTATTTTACATACAAAATTGGCTGTTTTATCCTTCAGACACCGGTAAGTGAAGCTTCCTTTGAACTCACCGTACAAGGTCTGGGTGCCGGACTTGCCCGTGTGTGGAAGCCTCTCTATCTGGGATCGCTGGTATCAGGCGTTGTACTCGGCTTTATCAGTTACCTGCTGATTCGGGCGGCCTGGCGTTGGAATGTTGTCATCCACTGGCGCCAGAGGAACAAACGTCGCTCCCGACCCGGTCCTTTCAACTAACCGCTATTCAAAAGTCTCTAGAGATAACAGCCCCATGCAAAGAAGTTTTCAAAAACGCCAGCCAAAACTGGAAGGTCGTGGTCTGCTTGAAGCTATCAGCACCGATGGCCCTCACAGCGACTGGCTGGGGATGCCGGATTACTATATCCATACCCTGACGGTTGCTGGTGAGGATTACAAATACCTGTCGGCAGACAAGCAACTGGATGTCAACGTTGGTGATACGGTGGTCTTCAGATATCAGGAAGTCGGCAAGACTGAAAACAAGGAAAAGCGCATTGATAAGCGCTCCCTTGGTCTCTACATTGACCCAAGCCAATACCTTCAGGAAACGCCCTGAAGCCTGCCTGCCAGGCCGTCTGAACCGGGTAAACCCTGCGTCCGGACGGCTGGTAACTGACAGCAAAATCACTCTGAAATTAAATATCATCTCTGGCGCATCAAGCCCCTGGCTTCCGGGCTATAAACCACTTTGAATGGCTAACTGAAACCAATTTAAGCAATATGAGGAACTATATGACTCAAAAGCAGACTAAGTGTTTATTGACGGTGTTTTATGAGTACCTGACAGCAGCAAACCCCTGACAATATACAATTTTAAAATATCAATTTTTAAAAATAAAAAATCATAATATTTAAAGTAAATATGCAATTGACCAGATTTCCCGTAAAAGTAGCCATTAACAATGTTATTTAATAGAAAACACACAGACAGCCATAAGCAAAAGCATACAGGCCCTCGTTATATTAAGCTGATTACCAAACTCGCTATTACCATTGCCGCTTTAACCACAACAATGGCCTACTGTGAATTTGAACATCCGCAAAACAAAAGCCTGAGATATTCCGTCGCCAGGCGTGCAGTCCCCATATTAACCGAGACATTGTTTTCAATTGAGAGGCTTTATGAACAATCACCGATGCTGTCATGGGTGTTAAAAAGCAGCCTGCTACAGGCACTTCAGACAGCATCCCGAATAAACAATCTGTATATCATCTCTTACCGTGATATCAAGGCACTTAATGATTATGCCAAAACCACTAAACACGGTTATTACGAGTTATCCTACAAAGGCAAGAGAATTTACTTTATCGCCAATGCAGATATAGCCAATCAGATCATCGCTCTTGAAGGACAAGAGCATAACCTTCATACCCACAGAAGACTCCTGAATGCGAAAAACTGGTTTCTGCTGGAAAACAATCCTGTAGCTGCAAGGGATATGCATCACCATAGCTATGGAAGCAAGCAGGCGGCACTCTTTCAGCAGGCGTTCGAAAGACTGCAACAGTTGCCCGATACCTCCGTATTATTAACAAACCAGCAAACAACAGACCTCGTATATGGCGAGAAAGCTGCCGACCTGATCAGCAATCTGTTAACCCAGATATATTTTCAAATACTGTTTTCCAATGTCTCTCCGGAATACCCCGTCAACAGAAAAATTCAGCATCAGGTTAATCAACATTATTACCAGATAAAGCGGCTTTACGATCAGCTGGAAGAACATACTGGAAAATACGATTTAAAAGCCAATCTTTTCATTCATGGCAACAGCCCATTTGCAAAAGATCACCCATACACCAATATTCAAACATTAGAACAGTTTTATAAAGTGCTCTGTTATTTATATGACGAACCCCTGTTGCCGAGCATTAATTCCGGCAACCACCAATCCACCAGAGAAACAGTGGCAACCAGAACAGTCGAGCTATTAAGAAAAAATAATGCAGCCGTGCTACCCGTATTTGCCCCTTCCCTGACACAGGACCTTGAAGAGGTGTCACCACAGGAAGCCATCAACATTATTTTCAATTTATTATCCTGGATTGATAATTCATTGAACATCAGCAATACAGCGACAAATTTTGTTATTCACATCGCTGAACATCATCAAAACCAGCACCTTATTGATATGCATCAGCTATTCGCTGATGAAGTCCACAACCTGCGCGCCCTGGCAACGCTGTTTCCAAGAAAAGTGAACCGCTCCTTTCTGGTAACAATCAGATCAGAAACGGCTAACCACCAGATACATTTTAAACCGGATGATATGATACTGATAACCAACGCCATCAAAGGACACGCCTTTGGCTATGAGCCGAGAAAATGCCCATCAAAGCCATACAGTGTTTATATTCTTCCTGAGTTTCTCCTGTATTTTTTTGCGAATTATCATGCCCGATATGCTGTTCGCCCAAAACTGATTCCAAACAGTACTAGCTGGTTCTGGAATAAACTGGATGTTGCTCCATTAGTTCTGGAACCAGCGTTTAATTTAGATGAATAGTAATTATCAGAGCACCAGCCCTGCGTCAGGCTGCCTGGCAGCCTTTGTCATTGCCAAGCCCCCCGGGAAGTGGGAATAAAGATACATGGAGTCACGCCTCATCCAGCGTACCACTTTTCACCCCCAGAGATGACAGGGTAATAGTCAGATCCTTTGGGAATGATGTCTTGAGATTGGCTTCCAGCATACATGTGATACCATCGACCAGCTCAAAATTGATCGTGTTCTTCAACGGCTTTCTTATCAGTAAACATGCTTCAGTCCCGGTCAACTCTTGGAGGTAATGGGCATGGGCTTCCTCCTGTATTGGTTTTTTCATTTGTATATAAATACAGTTATTTTACCCGGTAAGCTCTCTGGGAATCAGCTTTTAAAAAAGGTGGCCTGGTTTTACCAAGTTGCTGAGCAACCCCGGAGGCTGGGCAGTTCTGCCTGGTGATTTACAGCTATGAAATCCTGGAAACAGCAATAATCAACAATCCTTATTAGTCATCCCCGAACCGTATAATTTTCTCTCTCGAATATTTGCAAATTTTGTAAAGTTGGATATTTTTTTCACTCAATCTGAAATGAATAAAAGTCAACTGACGGGTTAATTAAACAATGCATCTTCGATTTCCAGTTAAACCAACCAATCCAGGTTTTCTGCCTGATCAAAAATTTCCTTATGATGATGATAAAAAATCCCCTCACGATGATGATAAAAAATTCCCTCATGATGATAAAAAATTCCCTCATGATGATGATAAAAAATTTCCTCATGATCGTGCTAAAACAGCCAACGTGTTTCACTCACGTCAAGTGGCTAATAATAAAAAGACAGGGAAGACGACACCTGCACTGGGTAGCCAGTATCAAACCAGCCATTTGGTTCAGTCTGCCAGTTCTTCAGACTTGCTTAGTCGAACAAAGTCAATTAATTCAAGCGCAGCCGGTTCAATAATTGGCACAACCTCAATATCAGCTTCGGCCAGCAATTCAAATCCAGCAAAAGCATCTGCATCAGTATCAACATCTGAATCAGTATCAGCATCAACACCTGAATCTGTATCTGTATCAGTATCAGCATCAGTATCAGCATCAACGTCTGAATCAGTATCAGCATCAACATCTGAATCAGTATCAGCATCAACGTCTGAATCAGTATCAGCATCAACGTCTGAATCAGTCTCAGCATCAACATCTGAATCAGCATCAACGCCTGAATCAGTATCAGCATCAACATCTGAATCAGCATCAGTATCTGAATCAGCATCAACATCTGCAAGCGCAGTCAGTACACACACAGCAATGGCCAGTATGTCGGAGGCAATGAAGGATAGTGTCTCTAATAACGCGACTTCGGCAACATCTGCCATGAGTCCATCTGTAAACAGTGAGACAGGCTTGGTACAGGCATCGGCATCGATGTTAACTGCAAACTCCAGTGCGCACCTGGCAAAATCCAGCCTGGTCAGATTCTCTGCCATTGGTGCATCCAGCAGCGATTACAAGACTACCTTCAGTCCATCAGAGTCCATTAAACATACCGCTACTGCCCACGATTCAGCAGGCTCAGTCAAAGCGACGGACTCCGGTTTTACGGCAACCGGTGCCCATCGGACAGCCAGTCTGTCCGGTTCGGTCAGCAACCCCCTGGCAACCAGCGTCTCCAGCCACCACTCCCATGCTTCCGGCTCAGCAGGGCCTTCCGCCACAAGTGTAAATATCAATGATATGGGTGAAACCGGTGAATATTCGGCAACGTCCATGGGGGTATCCGGCTCGGTGAAGAGTGCCGCCTCTACCCATGCAACGGGTATGCATTCATTGCCTTCGCTGCACAGTTCGGCAACTGCCATGAATGCCACCACGGCATTCCCAGCCCGGTCCAGCCTGTCCGGTTCCAGCAAGGGCGCTGTTACTGCCAATGCATCGGCAACGTCAACAACAGCCAATCCCGGTTCTGTTCCGGTTTTTTCCAGCCCGATTGGTATAAATACGACGTCGTTTAATTATGTAAGCCCGACTGGTATAAAAACAACGCCGTTTAATTATGCAAGCCCGACTGTTCAGGATTCTGCCTCTGCAA
>NZ_JAGHQV010000150.1:0-2477 GCF_017744175.1 Thalassotalea sp. G20_0
GCCACCGGTTCACCACGGTTATCGTCAGAGTCAGTCCCATTCTCGGTCAGTACATGGTACACAGGGCTGCCTGGTCGGATGGGGTTTCCAGTGTTCGCCACCGGTTCACCACGGTTATCGTCAGAGTCAGTCCCATTCTCGGTCAGTACATGGTACACAGGGCTGCCTGGTCGGATGGGGTTTCCAGTGTTCGCCACCGGTTCACCACGGTTATCGTCAGAGTTAGTCCTATACTCGGTCAGTACATGGTACACAGGGCTGTCTGGTCGGATGGGGTTTCCAGTGTTCGCCATAGAGTTGCTGCCTGTTGCTATGCCGGCCTGCCCGTCCGCCACCGGTTCTCCATGGTTATTGATGGATTCATCCCCTATCAGTTCTAGGTACACAGGGATATCAGGGGGGGCGGGTTCTTTTTCATTACCCACCAGGGGGCTGGTGTACCCTGTTGCCGTTTTCCCTTGTCTGAGTTTTAACGGTTGGTAATGGATTGGGAGAGCAGGCAGCGGTCTCTTGTTCATCGGCCTGAACGACAACGGTTGATAATGATCCCCGGGAGCAGTAGGCAGCTGTCCCTGAGCACGGGGGGGGCCGCTGGGTGGGGGCGGCATGGGTTCCGTGCGGTTACGGCCAGCATTAGTCGATGACCTTTGGCTGCAATAGCGGTAGGCGATCACACCGACCAGCAAAAAAATCACTGTGCCCAGGGTGGCGATACAAGCTATAACAGCAGGGGTTGGTGATGCCACTAGCGGTTTTGGTGCGGCAAATGTAGCAAAATCCGGGTCAGAGAAGTTCATTTTTGGGACCTTAGCCCCAGTGGCTGGAGGCGTTGTCATTGTGACAGAACCCGGGCTGGAAAAGTCCATGGTGCTACCTGGTGTTTTGGCCACAGTGGTTGGGGGCGTTGTCGTGGTGACAGAACCCGAACTGGAAAAGTCCATGGTGCTGCCTGGAGTTGTGGCCATCGTCCCTGTGATTGATGTGTCAGGACAATATTTATCGATTTGGCGCTTTAGTTTTGCCAAGTTGGGGGCAATATCTGCACAGACATCCTTATTCTGCCAATACTGACACCCCTTGGGAGTGCTTTCTGTCCTTTTTAGTCCGACATTAACAACAGTGACATTACAAATACGTGAGTTTTCTCCTCCCGAGATAGCCGCACTGCCATCTGTAGCGTTAACGTTGCTATTGAACACCTTGGTGTTGGTGATTCTATTTTTTTCAGAAGAGTCTCCTACGCCAATACCGGCAGATGAAGCTTCTCCCACGGTGATAACATCACAGTTCACCGCCGTTGTGTTGGCAACTGTTCCAGACTCCGATAATCCAGCCCCAATACCAGCACCTGCATAATCTCCATTGGTGTTAACATCACAGTCCACCGCCATTGTGATGTTAACGGTTCCTCCTACCGATAATCCAGCCCCAATACCGGCCGGTGCATCTACTCCCTCGGTGGTAACATCACAGTCCACCGCCATTGTGTTGTTAACGGTTCCTTCCTGCGATAATCCAGCCCCAATACCGGCCGGTGCATCTTTTCCCTCGGTGGTAACTCTACAGTTCACCGCCATTGTGTTGTTAACGGTTCCTTCCTGCGATGATCCAGCCCCAATACCAGCATCTGCTTCGTAGGTTTTCACCGTGCAGTCCAACGCAGTCGTGTCTGTAACCGTCGTTCCTTTTTTCTGATATCCCACCCCAATACCGGCAGATGATCCTTTTCCCTCTGTTTCAACACTACAGTTCACCGCCATTATGTTGTTAACGGTTCCACCCGATAATGATCCCGCACCAATAGCTGCGTATGCACCAGACTTCTTGGTAGCAACGTAAGCTCGTTCAACCCGAATATTACTGATCTTGGCGTTGCCAGACATTTCACAAGCCACTACCCCGGCCGAATCTGTTGACTCTGTAATATTGGCATCACTAAGGGTCAGGTTGTAGATACTGCCCTTATGGTGTTCTACCAGGCACCGGAAAAGGTTGCCTATGGTATGGCCATTGCCGTCCAACTCGCCGGTAAATGGATTGGTTTTAGTACCAATGGACTGGTTAAATTGGCTACCGTCGATATCCTCAGTCAGCTGATATTTCTTGCCGCATAATTCCAGATCACGGCAGATCTTGCCCAGGGCTTCTGTATCGTTAATCTTTATGGGTATTGAACCATCGGCAATGGCATTCGAATTCGCATACTGAAAAGAGCTGGCCAGCGTGCCAAGGGCAAGTAGTCCTTTGGTTCCCTGACTCCCTTGATAGCGGGCCGTGGATGTCTGTTGAAGGGGGACGTCTTTCGAGCCGGGTTCTTTTTCCTGAGCCTCTTCCCGGATTTCTTTTGATATCTGTGGTAATTCCGGTTTTGCATCCGGCCCGGGCAAACCGCTCCCGGACCAGGCATTGGCCATATCTTTCACCATGAAAAGGATGGAACTCGACGGCAGGATAGTTGCTGTGGCCAGTCGCACAAG
>NZ_JAGHQV010000151.1:0-2463 GCF_017744175.1 Thalassotalea sp. G20_0
AATTGGACGAGCGTGAACACCTATTCTGGCTAGCGTGAACACCTTCAGGCTCTTAAGCATTGCCCAAGCCTATTTTTAGCCCAGGTGTTCACGCTCGTCCAATTTACCTTTTGTTTTCCTCATGGATTCGCCCTTCAAATTAATCCGGTGGGCATTGTGTGTCAGGCGGTCCAGAATGGCATCTGCAAGCGTTGCATCACCGATGCTGTCATGCCAGCCGGATACCGGTAATTGGCTCGCGACAATGGTGGAACTCTGGTTGTGCCGGTCGTCCATAATCTCCAGAAGGTCGTTGCGCTGCCTCTGGGTGATTGCTTCCAGCCCCCAATCATCCAGGATCAGCAAGTCAACCTTGGCTAACTGCCGTAATTGCTTACTGTAACTACCATCACCATGACCAATGGTTAATGCGTGCAACAGTCGTGTAATTCGCCAGTAACGAACACTGTAACCCCGCAGACAGGCGGCGTGCCCGAAGGCACAGCTGAGCCAGCTTTTACCGGTACCACAGGGGCCGGTAATTAACAGGTTTTGTTTCCGGTTTATCCAGTCACAGGTGACCAGCGTCGTTATTTTTGACTGACTGATACCCCGGGCCTTTCCATAATCAATACCTTCAACCGTTGCAGCCAGTTTGAATCGGGCTGCCTTGAGTAAACGGGCCAGGCGTTTATCGTTTCGCTCAGCATCTTCCTGGTCAACCAGTAATGCCAGTCGTTCTTCGAAACTGAGATTCTCATAGGTACCGGGGTGTTCTCTTTGTACTTCCAGTGCATCAGCCATACCGGTAAGACGCAGGTTCCGAAGTCGCGTTTGGGTCTGAGTTATCATGTTAAACCCCTTACTCGTAACTGGCTGCGCCGCGAATGTTTTCATGATTCCGGATCACTCTGTCACTGTCGCTTGACTCTGGCGTTTCCAATGGTAGCTGGTCCAGTCCGGCAAGAAGGATTTCCTTAACGTTACGAATTCGATGACCTCCTACATGACGCGCTCTGGCACAGGCTGCATTGAGCCGGTCAGCACCATAATCCCTGCTCATGTTTAAGAGGCCAAGGCAGGCGCGGTAAGCCTGTTCAGGATGCTCTCTACTGTCCAGTAACTGCCTGGTAAAGAGAAGCACATCCGGTCCCAGTTTTTTTGCCCAGCACATCAACTTTCCCGGAGTCCATTGCTGATGTTTCTGATGACTCTTCGGCATATGTTCAGTCTTGGTCGTGTAACCTGAACAACGCTTGCGGGGGTGGCTGGTTACCGGCTTTCCTTTAAAGAGGATCTGAATCAGTTTTTCCCCGGCCCGAACTTCTACTTCCTCACGAACCAGCGCATGAGGTACCGAGTAAGCATGTTCCTTGTAGCGGATGTGGTAGTCGATATTGACCCGGGCCTTTTTGAAATCAAGGTATTCAAAAGGCTGGCTGGGCAATGGGCTCAGTGCAGGCCGATCCAGCTGTTCATAGGCAAGTCGTCGTGAGCCGGGTTGTTGCTTGAAATCGCGAGTATTCAGATCCTCCAGTAAGCAACGTATTTCCTGATTAAGCTCTGCCAGTGAGAAGAAAAAGGTGTTGCGCAATTTCATCAGTATCCAGCGTTCAACTACCTGAACACCGACTTCTACCTTGGCCTTGTCCTTTGGTTTATAAGGCCGTGTCGGCATGACAGAGACGCCGAAATGCTGGGCAAGATGCTGGTAATGTGGGTTGACCTCCGGATCGTACCGACAGGCTTTGATCACTGCACTTTTCAGGTTATCCGGCACCAGCATGTCTGGCACACCACCGAAAAACTCGAATGCCCGGACATGAGAGGCCAGAAAATCAGCCTGGGACTGCCCCCAGCTTGCTTCGGCGTAGGTGTAGCTTGAAGCACCGAGCACGGCAACAAAGATCTGTGCTTGCCTTGCTTCACCGGTTTCACTATTAACGACAGGTACCGTAATTCCGGCGTAGTCAATGAACAGCTTTTCACCAGCCTTGTGTACCTGTCGCATGGAGCGCTTCTGTTTCTTTCGCCACTCACTGTATCGATGACAGTATTGGGGGTAACTGTAGGCGTTGTGAGGATAAGCCTGGCAGTACTCTTCCCAGAGTAACTGCTTGGTCATTCCTTTGTGTTTGAGTTCTTGATGCATCTCAACCCAGTCAGGATCAACCAGCCCTTTACGGTGATTATTAGCCGATTCTGGCATGAGCTTATTGATAATAAAGGTGTCGTCAGCTCCCTCAGGAAGAGGCCAGGACAAGCCTGATTTAACAAAGAGCTGCAGGTATTTGTTGACTGCGCCAACACTGACTCTGGTGCTGGCAGAAATCTGCCGGATGCTGAGATTGCAGTCGTGCTTCAGCCTTAGAATTTCTCTGATTTTACGCATTGATAAACCACTTTTTTCTGACATTCCGCCGCTCCTTGACCAGTTGGTACAAGTTTAAACGGCAGGAGTTCAACAAAATCAATGCTTAAGAG
>NZ_JAGHQV010000152.1:0-2449 GCF_017744175.1 Thalassotalea sp. G20_0
CGGGAGACACTCATCCTGAATATATAGCGTTCTGAAAAAACGCTCTGATTCAAGATCAACCAGAAAAGTAAACTTCAATAGACCTTCCTCGCCAGAAATCAACCCGGGCTTGTGCAACAACAGGATAGATTGCGGCTGGGCGCAATCTATCCTTATTCGTTATGTGCCGTTTACTCGTACAACGATATAGTTTGTTGAAGTTGGTCTGAGAATTTGAATATGTCATCAATATTTTCAATTGGATGACGAGCCTCACTTCTATTCTCATCAAAAATACCAATATATTTTTGCTTAGCATTGAAGTGCAAACGACAAATAGGCTTACGATTATTATCATCCAAGAGAATACCAAAATAACTCTGAGTATCCCTTTGATGAATTCTTTGTACATCTACCTTTTGACGCAATATTGCTTTTACAATGTTAAAGCCTTCAATTTCCTCCAGTGTAGTTTCTATTTTTGACTTTCCAGAAGCATCTTCAGAACCAGAAGTAATCTGTTGAGATTCCTCAACTTTGATGTCTTCCCTTGACTCATTGCCAATCGCAGACTTTAGCCGTGCATTCACACTATCATTTAGAAATTGCTTCAAAGCTTTTTTAGAAATTTCTAAAAACTGTGATTTCACTTTTGCTGTTTGAACACCATCATAAACCTTTGATGTTAAGAATTTAACAAACTCCTCACTTGGTTCATGGAACTGTTCTGCTAATATTTTTTTAATTTGATTAAGATATTTTAACTCACCAGCAGCATCAACAACAGAATCAACATCAAAAGATGATTTTGTTAATTTTTTTACTTCAGGAATTATATGCTCATCTAAGTCTTCCAAATTCAAAATAAGGAATGGCTTATCATCCATTTTATTTGGAGCATCCAAGTCAGTATAAAACTCATACTGCGCGCCATTTGTAAGAATTGCTATACGAGCGTTTGTTACAGAGAAATACCTGAACAGCTGGCTAGCATGCTTAGTTGACAATTGATCTCCATGTTTTTTGCACTCAATCAGAATCTGAACGACTCCATCCTTCATCAGCGCATAGTCTACCTTTTCACCCTTTTTGGTTCCGGTATCTGCCGTAAACTCAGGTATTACCTCACCAGGATCGAATACATCATAACCCAAAACTGAATGCAGGAATGGCATCACCAATGCATTCTTTGTAGCTTCCTCAGTTGCCAAACTGCCAGAAACAGTTGCCAGCTTCTTTGATAGAGATTGTAAGCGCTCCACAAAATCCATGTTTTTCATCCTCTCTATGTAAAATCTTTAAATTATAAAATACTAAATCTGTATTTTATATGACGAATTATCGTAGGCACATAACAGTCGTTTACACGAGTCAGTTTCGCATAACATACTGTAGATTCGCTATACGTACCAGCCGATACCCCCATAAAGCGTGGCTTGCACTGCGTTCTGCATTTTAAAGGCTATACCTTCTGATTCGCATTTTGTGATTTGTATATTTTTCGGTCAAGCAACCCGTGTGATTACAGATTGCTTTATTTTCATTTAAAACAACAGGTTAACCATTCAGTTGATTTTCTACATATACGAACTAGCTTTTACTGTATAAAAACACAGTATTGAGCAGGACTTATATGAGATTACAAGAACGCTTTCAAATTGCCATTCGCTCTGCCGGTTACTCTCTGTCTACCGAGCGCAGCTACTGGGATTGGATTAAACGCTTTATCAAATTTCATAAAATGCGCCACCCCGATTTACTGACTGGTGATGATGTCCGTGATTTTCTCACTCATCTGGTAATGAAAAAACACGTTGCTGTCAGTACTCAGCAGCAGGCATTGAGTGCCCTGGTCTTTTTGTACAAGCAAGCGCTCGGGCGTGACAGTTTAACAATCAATGACTGGTTAAAAGCAAAACGCCCAAAAGAACGCCCGGTTGTGTTGTCGGTTACGGAAGCTAACTCTATTTTGTCCTGTCTCAAAGGGACACATTATAAGTTACAACCATAACTGAAAAGCACGCTACCGCCCGTCACTTGTACTTCTGCCTTTGACAGGCATCCGGGAGCAGATTATGAAACAGCTCAACAGCAATTTTCAGGTTATTTTTTAATCGATACATTAGCCGTGTCTGATAAAAAAACCGAACCACCGTATCAAATAAAACACCTGAATAGAAGTAGCCTAAACCACTATTCCATTAACTTTGAACCTTATTTTTCTGAACAGTCGACTCGATAATCCGGTTAAACGGCGGCAGAGAGTTCATGATCATCTGACCATACCTGGCGGTAACCAGCCGTCGATCCATAATCGTGATGCGACCACGATCCTGCTCCGTCCGCAATAGACGACCACAAGCCTGTATCAGGCGGATCGCCGCATCCGGCACGGTAATTTCCATAAACGGATTCCGCCCCTGGGCTTCCAGCCACTCAGAGAGTGCGGCCTCCACAGGGTCGTCCGGTA
>NZ_JAGHQV010000153.1:0-2447 GCF_017744175.1 Thalassotalea sp. G20_0
CAACAACGGAAAATTCCATTGGAGGTGATCGCGGAAGGTGGATTGAGATTGTGAAGTGCTTGTCGTGTATTTAAGAGTGACCGGACACGTTCTCCCAAGCCAACCTGCGGCCATGGCAATGATGGATTGATCCTCTATATTGTCCGGGGATGTATTTCCCAGGCGAGAAAATAGTTCACCTATGTGCTTTTCAAGCGGATTTTTATTATTGCTACCTGAGTCCAGATAAACTCTGGCACAGAATACCATGACTCCCCAGAGAGACATCGATATATCTTGCTGAGAGAGTTGAGAGTTTTTACTGATTCTGTCAACAAGAAAATCGAACGTAGATTTAATCAGGTTCGGCTCAATGGCCTCACCCAGTTTCGCCAGGGCCCACAGCAGATTGACGGTACCTTGAGTACTGAACTGACTGCTCTCTTCTTTTGATTCGGCTTTGGTTTTCACATGGAACAACAGCGCGGCCAAGGCCTCTTTGAGCTTTGCTGTCTTCTCCAGCTCGAGCCAGTTGTCCACCAGTTTCGCCACGGCCCACAGCAGGTTGCAGACTCCCTGTGGCTTGAAGTGGTCTTTCTCTTCTTTTGATTCGGCTTTGTTTTGCACATAGTGCAACAGCGCGACCACGGCTCCTTTGAGCTGCGTTGTCTTCTTCAGCTCCAACCCGTTATCCACAAGTTTCGCCACGGCCCACAGCAGGTTGGCGACTTCCTGCGGCTTGAAGTGGTCTTTCTCTTCTTTTGATTCAGCTTTGTTTTGCACATAGGGCAACAGCGCGACCACGGCTCCTTTGAGCTGCGTTGTCTTCTTCAGCTCCAACCCGTTATCCACAAGTTTCGCCACGGCCCACAGCAGGTTGGCGACTTCCTGCGGGTTGAAGTGGTCTTTCTCTTCTTTTGATTCGGCTTTGGTTTTCACATGGGGCAACAGTGCGGCCACGACCTCATTGAGTTTCGGTGTGTTCTCCAGCCCGTTGTCCACAAGTTTCGCCACGGCCCACAGCAGATTGGCGATATTCTGAGGAATAAAGTGGCCTTTCTCTTCTTTTGATTCGGCTTTGCTCTTCACATGAGGCAGCAGGGTGGTCACAGTCTCTTTGAGTTTCGGTGTCTTCTCCAGCTCCAGCCCGTTGTCCACCAGTTTCGCCACAGCCCACAGAAGGTTGGCGATATGCTGAGGAATAAAGTGATCTTTCTCTTCTTTTGATTCGGCTTTGGTTGTCACATGAGGCAGCAGGGTGGTCACAGTCTCTTTGAGTTTCGGTGTCTTCTCCAGCTCCAACCCCTTATCCACAAGTTTCGCCACGGCCCACAGCAGGTTGGCAACTTCCTGTGGCTTGAAGTGGTCTTTCTCTTCTTTTGATTCGGCTTTGTTTTGCACATAGGGCAACAGCGCGACCACGGCTCCTTTGAGCTGCGTTGTCTTCTTCAGCTCCAACCCGTTATCCACAAGTTTCGCCACGGCCCACAGTAGGTTGGCGACTTCCTGTGGCTTGAAGTGGTCTGTCTCTTCTTTTGATTCGGCTTTGGTTTTCACATGGGGCAACAGTGCGGCCACGACCTCATTGAGCTTCGGTGTGTTCTCCAGCCCCAGCCCGTTGTCCACCAGTTTCGCCACGGCCCACAGCAGATTGGCGATATGCTGAGGAATAAAGTGGCCTTTCTCTTCTTTTGATTCGGCTTTGGTTTTCACATGGGGCAACAGCGCGGCCACGGCCTCTTTGAGCTTCGGCGTCTTCTCCAGCTTCAGACCATTGTCCACCAGTTTCGCCATGGCCCACAGTAGATTGGTGACTTCCTGTGGCTTGAAGTGGTCTTTCTCTTCTTTTGATTCTGCTTTGGTTGCCACATGGGGCAACAGCGCATTAACGGCCTCCTGGAGCTGCGGTGTCTTGTCCAGCGACAGCCCGCTGTCCACCAGTTTCGCTACGGCCCACAGCAGGTTGGCGATACCTTGTACATCAATATCACTGGCTTCAGTTTTTTGGTTGCACTTAAGGATTAATGCATCAAGTAAAGTTGACAGTAAAGCGGCTTGAGCTTCCCTATACCCCGCATTCATGTATCTATGAGGGGTCAAAGCACCCGCTGAAGTAAATGAATGAAGCGTTGTTGTCAGGCTTCGCCAGGTCCACCCGGGTGTCACTTTAAAATCGTGCAACAATGGTATCAGTTGGCGTTGTTCACTGATATTTAATGGTCGTTTTGCCCTTGATGTGTATTGTTTGATTGAACAGGCAAATTGACTGTGTGTTTTACCATCATAGTGATCACCATAACGAGCAGATATCCTCACAAGCCAATCCATTTTTTCTTGTGTGATGAGAGCATTAAAACCATGAACAGGTTTTATTGAATGTCCTGGTGGATGGTTAGCAGAGCAGGCGTCAGAAGCAGGGTGACATTCATTACGCTTCTGGATATAGGACGGTGGCACATTCACCTTTC
>NZ_JAGHQV010000154.1:0-2405 GCF_017744175.1 Thalassotalea sp. G20_0
TTGGGCAATGACCGGCTTCTGGGTGGTTCTGGCAGTGATATCTATGTCATCAAGGCTGATGGCAGCAAGGATACCATTGAAGATTATGATAATTCGGGTACGGATCTCGACAAGATATTGTTTGATACGGCCATCAGCCTAGAGCATGTCAGTTATCGAAGAACCGGAACTGACCTGGTTGTGGAGATCAATAAGGATGATGTCCTGACAGAGGTTGTGATAAAAAATGGATTTGTCAGCGACCGAAACCAGATAGACCAGTTCGAGTTTTCTGATGCTACGGTCATAAGTATGACTGAAGCCCTTGAACAGGCCGCGAAGTGGACAGGCACCGATGAAGCTGAAACTGTTTATGGTTATTCCGGCGTAGACATCATCAATGCCTTGGGAGGTGATGATGTGATCTATGGTGGTGAAGGAAATGATCAGCTGTCAGGCAACCTCGGCGATGACCGGCTTTATGGAGAACTCGGAGATGATACCCTCACTGGAGAAAGTGGCCAGGATCGCCTTTATGGTGGAGTTGGTGACGACTCCCTGAATGGGGGGCTGGATAACGACTCTTTATCTGGAGGAAAGGGTAATGACACTTACGTTATTTCCCAAGGTGATGGGCACGACACGATCACTGAGTATTCAAGTGGCAGTGATACGGATCGCATTCAACTGGGGGAAGAGATTTCACCGGAAAGTGTGGTAGCTCGTCGGCAAAGCACAGACCTTCTATTGCACATTGGAGATGACCAGTCGGTTCGTGTTCGCAACTATTTCAACAGTGATTCGACC
This sequence comes from Thalassotalea sp. G20_0, assembly GCF_017744175.1. Lineage (NCBI taxonomy): Bacteria > Pseudomonadati > Pseudomonadota > Gammaproteobacteria > Alteromonadales > Colwelliaceae > Thalassotalea > Thalassotalea sp. G20_0. Next base: position 787 of record NZ_JAGHQV010000154.1, read on the forward strand.
ACCAATTACGCCGTTGACACAATTGATTTTGCTGACGGTACTCGTTGGGATATTGAAACGGTCAAACAAAAAGTGCTGGTACCCACACAGGGTGATGACATTATTCTTGGCTATGACAGTTCCAGTGATCAACTGAGCGGTCTTGGCGGCGACGACCAGCTGTTTGGCGGTGACGGTGACGATGTTCTTGACGGTGGTGCAGGAACAGACCATTTGGATGGGGGGGCTGGCAGTGACGTCTATCTATATGGTGCCGGTGATGGCAATACCACTATTAATAATCATGACCTCAGTGAAGGGCGCCATGACGTGTTGCGCTTTAAGCAAGGCATTTCACCTGATGCCTTAAGGGCTACTCGCTTCCTGGATGATTTGTTGCTGACGTTCAGTGAATCCGGTGATGTCATTACTGTAAGCGAGTATTTCAGTCAGGATACGGCCGGTGGTGATGCTCTGGATATCATTGAATTTGCCAGTGGTGAGCAATGGGATATTGCAACAGTAAAAACTCTGGTTCAGCAGAGCACCGATGGTGATGACACGCTTTATGGTTATGAAACCAGAGATGAGCTCACCGGTGGTCTGGGGAATGACCGGATTTATGGTAAGGGGGGTAATGATCAGCTCACCGGTGAAGATGGAGATGACCACCTCTATGGTGGAACCGGAGATGACCATTTATCAGGTAGTTCAGGCCAAGACTATCTTGATGGTGAGTTTGGGGATGATCACCTTGAAGGTGGAGAGGGTGATGATTCCCTCTATGGCCGAGCTGGTAATGATTATCTCGACGGCGGTAACAATGATGATCATCTCTATGGTGATTACGGTAATGACCAGCTGGTTGGTGGCGAAGGTAATGATTACCTCGATGGCGGCCGAGATGATGATCAGTTAACCGGTGGGACTGGTAATGACCGTCTCTACGGTGGCTATGGTAACGACTCGCTGACAGGTGGTATGGGTGACGACATCCTGAGCGGCGACCAAGGGGCTGATGATTATTACTTTGCCCAAGGCGATGGAAAAGATGAGATTCGGGATAACTATCAGGATCAGACTCGCCTATTACTGGCTGGCCTTGATCTTGACCTGATTACTTTCCGCCGTGTGGATGATGACCTGACTTTGACTTTCCGTGACAGTACTGAAGACAAAGTTACGCTCAAGTATTTCTTTGACAATGATTTGCCAAAGAGTGGTCTTACGCTGGTTGGTCCTGAAAACGTCACACAGGTTCTCGATAAAGCAGCGATTAACCTCAAAACACTGGAGGGCACGGGATTAGATGATGTGATTGAGGGTAACGACCTGGTGAATCAGGTGACTGCTCTCGATGGCAACGACCGTGTGCTGGGTTATGGCGGTGATGACGTTATCAGTGGTGGTGATGGCCAGGATCGTCTTCAGGGTGGTTTTGGAAATGACGTACTTTCCGGTGATAGCGGTGACGATTCCCTTGAAGGCGAAGCGGATGATGATCACCTGACTGGTGGGCTGGGCAATGACACCCTGACGGGCGGTGAAGGTGCTGACACTTATCATTTTTCTGCTGGAGACGGGCAGGATGTGATTCATAACTACGATAGTGAAGGCATGGACACTATTCGGTTTGCAGA
>NZ_JAGHQV010000155.1:0-2333 GCF_017744175.1 Thalassotalea sp. G20_0
AGTATTTTGATATTCATTAAAATCTACTGCTGAAAATTTTACTCACCCTACAGTAACACAGGTTAAGTCACCTGAATGTAAGTAATTTCTCGCCAAGTGCTGCCATGCTTGGCTGTACGGCTAACGCTTGCATCAGCCGACGCCGAAGGCGGTCGGCTGGATGCACTTGTTACACGCAAATTGCACTATGCATATTCGTTTCTAGTTTCTATCGCCTCTTCAATCCAATCTTCTAAGTTTTCACTTATGTGATCGTAAACATATTTACTGCTTAAATATGGTGGATTCTTGAGGCTAACGATGCTCGATAGTTTTTTTCCATCAACAGTAAAATCTTCAAATGGATTCCTACCCTTTGAAGACTGATTTCCACTACTGTCCTTGAGATTGTGAATGCATATACCAATTAGCCCTTTACCGGATTCCCAAGCTTTTTTGATCTCGTACTTAATCCATTTTCGTCCTGCTGTTTTCTCTCCAACTAAAATCACAACAGCGGACTTTCCTTTCATTTGATCATCAATCCATTTCTGAATCGCTTTTTCACCACCTTTTTTGACGTCTTCCCAGTCGTTGTCATTTGCTGGTTTGTTACCTTCCACACTTCCAATATTTCTGACTTGTGAAGCTCTCCAGTTATCATTTTTGTAATGGAAGCTATAAAAAACTCTACGAGCCATAAGTTATCCTTTTACTTAGTTAATTTACTAACGATCTCTACGGTAGTTTCAATGACTTTGCTTCTGTCACTGTCACTACTACCAAGAGTTGAAAATAATCTTTTGATTTCATCTGAGCAATCTTTATTGAATGAGTCAAAGTCTGCGTTTACTTTCTCCCATAGCTCTTGAGCAACATAACCAGTGCAACCTATGGGAAGTAGAAATAGACCTTTGTCCTTTGCAATATCGAACTCTTCTTGCATTCCATTAGAGGGGATGACTTTTCCATCTACTATTTTATTTCCAAAAAGAAAGATGGAAACCCCAGAATAGGAGAGCATTTGTTCTCTGTACTTACTCCATAATTCTTTTTTATCTTGATCAGGCATTACGCTTTGTGGAAAAGGTTTCAGAATTAGTTGGTCATCGCTATGGTTGTTAGAGTTCATATATATTTCACTCAATGCACCTGATATTACCGCGCTACCAATACCTAGGCCAAACCCTGAAACAATTCGAAATTGTTTTTTTATCAGGTTCTTACTTAGATCATGAGTGAACTGCTCTGCACATTCTTTGCTCCAATCTCCAAAATCATGAGCAGCACCTGAAATAAAAACACTTTTAGAATTATGTTTCCTTTCTATAGTGCTTAGGAGTTCTGGAATTTCATCATAATCATCAATAAGTATTGTTCTAATGTTAAATCTTTTTAAGTCATTAATAAAATATTCTTGTTTCCTTTCTCTGTATTCGAATTCTACATCTGATTCATTGATATTTTGTGATACTTTCTTTTGAAAACAATAATGCCTTCTCTGATTTTTATTGTATGAAAGCCTAACTCTGCTCAATATATAGTCAAGGTTTGGATCTGTAAAACTAAACCCAATGAATATAAAGGTCTTTGAAACGAGGTCACCGGATAGGGCGGATAAAAAAGGCTGCATTTCAACATGATATGACTCGTAATCATCTTTGGTTAGAATGGCATCACTAGGATGATCAACATCTCCATGCATTTTGTATATTACAGCATCACGTCTTGGTTTAGTATGTGCCAGCTGCTCAACAGTATGCTTAACATCTGGTTTCCTACCATAATCAATTAATGTTTTTTCGATTAACTTATCGTAGTTCGTTGTCCAATAGTCTCTTATTGGTAGCCTGCTAAGAATTTTATGTGTTTCCGTGGACTGTGCATCTTTAGAAAATTCTTCAATGAGTAATTGATTTAATTTGCTTCTATTGGCTGAATTATCATTGCAATGGTATTGGGCAAGGCTTACAAGGTCTCTTTCTTTGCTTGTGTCTAGGCCTAATTCTTCTGCAATAGGTTCTAAAAGCTGTGCCCAATTCACAAACCCTGCTGGTGCTGAAAGGCCAGCACCAGCAAAGACTGCAACATTTTCATTTGAAAGTTCTTCAACAATATCTTTTACAAAAGTTCTCTTTGTGAGATCCACTTTCTATCCTTGATGATGATGTATGTTTTGCGTGTAACGCTCCCATCAAGCGCCGCCGTAGGCGGTCGCTTGGATGGGCTTGTTGAACCAAGCCGCTAACGCGGCAAAAAATACCGTTCATTCCAGCCACCCCACCATTGCCAATACTTCCTGATATCCGTACCACTCCGGCGCGGCTTATATAAGGAAGCAACATGGAACGTTC
>NZ_JAGHQV010000156.1:0-2256 GCF_017744175.1 Thalassotalea sp. G20_0
GCCGGTCACTTCTGACTTCCAGCGACAAAAGGCCTGGGCTTCATGACAGTTGACGTCTACCGGCCAGTTCCAGGGCATATCGATCTCTGCCAGCATGGTGCGGTAGCGATAACTGTCCCCTTCGGGGGGCCAGAATTCGGGGTGGCGCGCTTTACCATCCGTGTTGCTGAACGTGTTCCAGGCCCAGCCTTCATCCGTCCACCAGCGTTCATTGTCATAACCGCCGGCATCAATAAAGGCTTTAAACTCCTGATTGCTCACCAGGTATTCGCTGGCTTTGAAGGGGGCCACCTCAACCTCAAAGCGGCCATATTCATTGTCCCAGCCGGATCGGATAGGCTTAAGCCATTGCCGTCAGATCTTCAGGCAATGGCGTCAGACTATTTATCAGCGCGTCAGCAGCACTGATGGCGGCGTATTTTTCGCCGCCTTGATAATGCTCTCTAACCATTGCATCACTGCGCTCCAGAGCCATTGCAAGGGCAGTTCTATCCGAGAGTGCTGGATTGTCTGCCTGCGCCTGTGTTTTCAGTGACAAAATCTGGGCAGCTTTCAAGTATGACTTCAGGTTTTTCTCTGTGTGGTGCGTGATGATTGAAGCCAGCACCATTGCTTTTGTGTTCATCTCAGATACAGGGTGGGATAACGCCTGTATTAATTGTTCCATTTGGTCCTCTGGAACTTTGCCTTGTAAAGCAAGGGTCAGGTTTTCTTTATTGGTAAAATACTGTTCCAAATCACTGGATTTATTCAGAAGTTCGTTTCTTGCCTGGCTGAAAATCTCAGGATTAGGGTATTTGAAATTAGCAGAAAAAGTGGCCAGGTCTCCAGCTGTTTGAAGCTTCAGTGACATAATGTCTGCCTCAAGAGGGCCTGTATCGGCACCTGATGTGATCTGATTCTTTAACAGTATCAGTGCATCTTTAACGGCTTGCCGTTTATCTTCCTGAAACCACTCGTTGATTTGCTTTTCTACAAAGCCCTGCCTTTCAACGCCCATGATATAGGATCCGGACCTGATGTTATTATCTTCCCTTGAAATTACTCCCAGGTCTTTTTCCAGAGCTTCCAGGTTGGGTTCTTCGCTTTTGGCATCTGAAGGATCTTTTTGCGTTAAAATTATTTCTATAATGCGATCTTGAATCGTGCTAGCTTGTTGAATTTTTGAAACACCCTCAATACTGGCAAGATTACACTGGGCCAGAGCAAGAGCCATGAAATAATTATTATTCTGCTCTGTGCTGCAGTCATTGTCGCCATCTCTATGAAAAGGGGTAAAACCTGTAACAAGTTCAAAGATTGCATCTCTCGCCTTAAAGTTATCATTTAACAGGCTCTCTGCCTTTTTTAATCGGTCTGAAAAAACATCCTGAAGTGTTTGAAGTTCCGGGTTTACGGCGGCTTTCTCAGTCTGGGTATTTTCTGTGGTGCTGACAGGTGATGTTTCCCCTGTTAATGGAGGGAGTTGCGCAGAAGATGAAATCATCGTTGATTGTCCTCAAAAATATGGCACTACTATAATTGGTGAGAGAATTAATTGGTGCGAGAATTTCTATTTGACTGTTTGCATGCAGAGCAATGCTGTAGGTATGACCAGTCAGACATCAATTAGTTCCGGCAAAGTTGTTGCAGGAAGAAGCCACAGTGGGACTTTTGGGCCCGGGCTCAAAACAACCCGTAATAAAATGCGAAGGTTGATTTATGCATCAAGCCACTGCTGTTTCACCCCAGTTAGAATCATTTATTTTTAATCCTCAAATAGAGGATTCAGATATTCCATTTGCTTTTTTCGGTTTCAGGAAGGTGCATGTACAGGAAGTACGTAACCAACCGGATTCCTGTCATTTGGCAGCACTTCCTGACATGGAACTGCAACTCATTGCCCGTCAGTTGAGTTTTTCTGATTTCGTCAATTTCAGTGCGACCCATACACGCCATGTGTCGTGCCTCCGGTCAGATTCCCTGATTAAAGAAATTTTTGACCGCGATACATCCATGACATTGCTGCTCCTGGAAAGGGCGAACAACAAAGCGAAATATTACCTGCATGGCCTGACGTTGAATTTTGAGGCGGTTTGAGCAAGTTTTTAGTAGCGGTGATGAGCAAACTTGCACAACCGGCCTTCAAGTGAGGTACACAGACACGGGGCCGGATTACAGTGTTTTATGCCGCCACACTGTGCACTGGGCAACCGTATGTTGATATTTCCGGGCTGTTTCCCTGATCACAAACGGGAGATCGACGGGGGGGCGTAC
>NZ_JAGHQV010000157.1:0-2241 GCF_017744175.1 Thalassotalea sp. G20_0
CTGGTTTGACTACTTCAAAGTAGTTTTAACATTCATAGCTACTGTTTTCGGAATCTTTGTACTAATCATCGTGAACATAACAAAAAAATCCAGGTGACGCCTACGGCGCACCTGATTTTGGCGTTAGGTTCTTACTCAGAATTCTTTTTCTCATCTTCATCATCAGGCCACATAATCCACCAACAAACTATTACTACGAACAAATAAAAATGATCGAACACGAACTCGCCGATATTGCTGGCCATCCAATAAGTAAAGCCCTTGGAGCTATCATGCTCGCTTTTCTTGTTTACTTGCTCAACGTCAGCTTTTTTCAACGAAAACGATTCATTGCTAGCCTTGATCGGATTTCTGACAGCTTCAGAACTGATCTTGAGAAACTTGCCAACGAAGAAATACGAGTTATTCATATTCTCACTGACCAAAGATTTAAAGAGCATGAGAGTATCATCAATAGCGAGCTGAACAAGCTGCCCTTTCTCCTTCGTCTCCGCATGCGCCATGCCTGGAAAAAATTGGCTTATGGCAAAAATAAGAAGGAAGGCATGCTTCTTTTGTATGCCCAGTACGCTGATTACAGGTCTATAAGCGTAAACGAAGATATTAGAAAATTGGCAAGGCAACGTATCACCTCCATCATAAACTTGTGCAAATGAACCTAACGAATAAGGATAGATTGCGCCCAGCCGCAATCTTATCCTGTTGTTGCACAAGCCCGGGTTGATTTCTGGCGAGGAAGGTCTATTGAAGTTTACTTTTCTGGTTGATCTTGAATCAGAGCGTTTTTTCAGAACGCTATTTATTCAGGATGAGTGTCTCCCAACCACTGCATTACGGAATAAAAAGGACACCCACTTTTTAAAAAGTGAAGAGAGTACGTCATTTATTCATTTTTTAAATGATAGTATTGATCATTGTAAGAATTTCTCATTCATACCAAACAGGAAGCGTATAAAAAGCACTCAGCAACAGCTAGATAGAAGATAAATAAAAAGGACACCCACTTTTTAAAAAGTGAAGAGCGGGCAAAATCAAGGACACCCAAAAACTACCTTAACCGACCATGGCAGCCAGCAGCCAGAGGGACAGCCAAACCGCTACGCATTTTGTCTGCCCCTGTTGGCGGCGTTAGGTGCTTGTTCAAAATCCGCTGAATATCTGTATTCGATGGAGTATAATCGGGTATGACTTTGATTTAAGGGTGTCTAAATGCCAACAATATCAATGTTTTATGGCTTGATTGTCCGTATGTATTATTTTGATAATCAGCAACATAATATGCCGCATATCCATGTTCATTATCAGGATTGCAGTGCAATTATTGAGATTCCGACAGGAAATGTCTTGGAAGGAAGTCTGCCAAAAAACAAACAGAAATTGGTTGATGCATGGATTGAAATTCATAAAGAAAGTCTTATGGCCAACTGGGATTTGGCAATTAATGGTGATTCGGTATTCAAGATTGATCCTTTAAAGTAGGTGTAAATATGAATCCATCTGTTAAGTCTGTTCAAGCTCTAGAAAATTATAAGTTGAGGGTTGAGTTTGAAAATGACGAATTCAAAGATTTTGATGTCACGCCTTTTTTAGAAAAAGGTATTTTTTCTGAACTCAAAGATGAATCTTATTTTAAGCAGGTTAGAGTAGCATTTGGCTCAGTAGAATGGCCTAATGAGCAAGATTTCAGCAAAGATACTCTTTATCTTCTTGGCGTTTCAGTGAGTCCAGCTCCCCGCTCAAACAAAACATTGACAACGCACCTAACGAATGGGTGAAAGTCTCATATTGATGAGTACTGTAGTCTTATTCTGATGGGAAATGGACGGCACTATCGGCAAACTCACTGATTCTGTCAGGGTGTTAGTCTCACACAGATCCATCCTATAGGGCTTGAGTATCGATATTTATGGTGATGAGGAAAGTTTTTCTGGCCAACTTTCAGGTTTAAATGACTCTACCTCCAGAGAATGCGTCAAATCTGGTCCCGTCTCTTACGCGGTTTTTTCTTCTGAGTGCTGTTTTGGGATATCAATGCAAATGATTAAAAGTCGTCAATCCCTTGCGTTGCAGGGGTTGCGGGTTATTTTTCATTGATCAGTATGAGACTTACACCCTAACGAATAAGGATAGATTGCGCCCAGCCGCAATCTATCCTGTTGTTGCACAAGCCCGGGTTGATTTCTGGCGAGGAAGGTCTATTGAAGTTTACTTTTCTGGTTGATCTTGAATCAGAGCGTTTTT
>NZ_JAGHQV010000158.1:0-2229 GCF_017744175.1 Thalassotalea sp. G20_0
CTCGTCTCCAGGGCATACTGGTCCGACGCCAGCCGTTGCAAATCCCGTGATAGATAACTGATCCTCGATATTAAAGGGCCACTGCCCGATAACAGCGTGTCCATTTTCTGCGCCAGTGCCAGCACCGGCTTTTCCCGGTCCGACAGAAACTGCAGGACCGGATAGGGCATGGCATTCAGCTGGTGGCGAAACCAGGCTTCATCCAGAGACCATAAACCGTTGCGCTCAGTACTGACCCCAAGATCCAGTAGACTGGTGATCTGCTCTGAGCTGCTTAACCCGGTATCAGCAGGCGTGGCGTTGACCAGTTTACGCAACTGACTGCTGATTCCCCTCAGGGAGGCGGGGGTCCCCGCATCGATCTGGAGGCCCTGACTGTCCCTGGGGTCACTGGCTTGCAGCAGGTTATTGCAGTGATTGACAAATTCCGACATGGCGCTGACCAGTGCCTCAACATCCTGACTGACCTCAATATATAACTGCCGGTCAGGGTCCGCCTGTTTCAGGGTCAGGCTCAGCCCGTTAATGGCCGGCTGGTTGACATTGCCGGGCAGAGACAGGGTTACGCCGTTGATACTGACCAGTGCGTCAGCGGGAGCCACCTGTTCTGACATAATATCCGCCAGGTAGGCACCGGTTCCGGTACCACTGAGCGTCATACGAAGATCGGCCCCTTTTTCTGCACCGGTCAGCAGCAGCTGTTGCCCCGCCTTGCCGTTAATGACCGTTGCCCGGACTTTCCCCTGAGTACTCAGCTGAATGGCTTTGGCGATGGTGGCCAGGGTACTGTTGGCAACAATATTAACCGTCCAGTGCCCACCATTAAGGGCGAGATCCAGCGTACCTGCGTCTTTAAAGGCGGTATCTCTGGCAAACGGCGGACTGGTCATAATTTGCGGCGAGGCCAGCTGATGAACCGACAGCTGATAACTGCCGGGATCAGGACGCCCCCCGACGCTGACGCCAACCCGGTCGGACTCACTGGACACCGCAACCCAGCGGCCAAGACCGTGGCCATTGCCATTCACATGGTGACTGTTGAGGCTGGCTTCCTGAACCAGCGCCCGGGCGGAGTGCTGCAGGTTACTGACCGCCTGATAGACCGACACCATCAAATCCTGCTCCCGGGACAGCTGATTTTCCCGCCGTTTCAGGGCATTTTCCGAGGGTGCCATGTCAGCATTGACCACAGCATCCACCACAGTCCCCAGATCAAAACTGCCCTGCAGTGGCGTAACCGTATTCATTCAATGATTCACTGCAACAGAGCCAGGACTTCCTGCTGCATGGTGTTGGCCCGGTTCAGGCCGGACATACTGGCTTGTTTCAGCACCTGATCCCGGGTCAATTTGGACATTTCGCTGGCATAGTCGGTATCTTTAATCCGGCTTCGGGAGCCCATCATATTCTCCCGAACGTTCTGAAGGTTGTATATGGTGTGCTGGAAGCGGTTTTGAATGGCACCCAGTGTTCCCCGGTTGGAATCCACGTCGGCTATTGCGTGATCAAGGATTTTGATGGCTTGCTGTGCACCAGCATAAGTGGTGATATCGATGGAATCTACCGGCATACTACCAGCTTGGGCTACCTTTGTAGCAGTGGCGAGCGTGGGCACTAAGTTGTCATCGCTTTTCATGGTATAGGTGGCGTTGTTATCCGAACCGACCCACTGAATATCACCCACGACTATCTTGTCAGTGTCCTTAATGTCTACTGACGAACCAGTCGCAGTACCTGCATAATCGAGTGGCTGGGCTGTGGCAGTGAAGGAAAGCGATTTAGAACCTGAACTTGCTTCTTGAGCACTTGCCTTCAGGGTCATATTCTCACCACTGGTATCAACCAACGTTATTTTAGGGCTGCCATTCGATGAGGTATCAACGTCTGCCTCAAGCGTTTGTGAATCCAGCAGTTTCTTCAGCTCTTCTGCGGCTTTATCAATGGAAGTAGAATCATTCGGCGATTTATATTCCTTGCCATTCACGGTCAGGGTAATAATGTCGCCTATTTCCCAGTTAGTAGCTGTTAACGCCACTTCTGCCGATGTCTTTGCCTGCCCGCTTATATCGGATACCGCACTTGTTACCTTACTGGCAATGGCTTTGGCGCTATCCCCGGCCTCTATGGGTATATTGCTTTCATTGCCATTAACCCCGACCGTCAGGCTCTGTTTTGCGATGGCGGTTGTCCCCGGCAGAGCCATGCCAGAAAATGTAAGCGTTGCCACAT
>NZ_JAGHQV010000159.1:0-2133 GCF_017744175.1 Thalassotalea sp. G20_0
CTCATTAACTGCGGAAGTATCATCTCTTTCCGATAGGGTTCCAATAGTTCAAGTTCTCTATTCCCCAATATCGGAAAACGATCCAGCTCTTCCATTGCCGCTTCAAAGGTAAATTTCGGCCCTTGAATGCTCCTGGTGGAATCCTGATCCCAGGGGGGGGGCGTGCTTGCAGGAGGTTGTTGCAGAGCGATGGCTGTTACTACGGGTGTTTTTGTTGCCTCAATCTGTACCAAACTTTCAGCCACTGCATTTTTAACGAACTCAGGAACAACACCATCATTATCATTTCGGATAACCGGGCTGAGCGCCTTACATAAGCTGGTGGTTAGCTGGCCGTTGATGGCATAGTGTTCCAGAGATGACCAAACCACTGACTTTAATGGTTTGTTGTATTTGATGATATTGATAATCATAGAAGGTGGCAGCAGAAATGTTCCTTTTTCAGGCTTGGCTTTCCCGGTCTCTTTGGTTCTTGCTTTCATTTGGGCCAGTTTAGCCTCAAGCCTGATCGCATAGGGTTCCCGTTTGTCCTGAGACTTTTCATACCATTGTTCTGTGAATTCAGTGGCCTTGAAAAAGGCGGTCAACTGTTCCAATGTCCAGTTCTTTATAACAAGGCCGGTATCCGTGAGGGTAAAATCCGGTTTTTGGAGTACAACCGGTTCACCAGCGGTTGGCATGACAGTAAGCTTTTGATTCCTGAATTGATACTCTGTTTGTTTAAGTTCGAACAGTATGGCCGTGATAAAGTGCCACAGGCGTTCCCGGCCTAACATGACGTGATCACCATCAACAATCACGCCTCTTTCATCATCAGTTGACACCCGGTTTGAAAAACAGAGATCCGGTATATTCCCGTGTTCCGGTAGATAATGGTTTATCAGGAGCATTCCTTCCAACAACCGTTGCTGAGTCGCTAATTCCGGAACGGTTTCAGGTTTAGCCTGGTAGTCAAGACAGGCATCCATGAATTGCTGCATTTTCTGTGGCCTGAGTACCCGGTGTAGTCGGTACCACTGTGAGATTGCAGGCACAGTTCTGAATAGCTCGTCCATTCTGTCAGCGTATTTTGCGCGGTTATCTTCGGACTGTCGCCAGAGAATCTCCAGCATCATACGTTTAGATAGCGTGAATACCCATCGTAGGCCAAGCTGTTGGCGCAGTGGCTGTAATGCATTCCATTGCGCCGGGGTTGGGGCTGGCTTCAGGTTTCTGCACAGTTCAAGGTATTCCTTCCTTTCAGGTTCAGGGAGCTGCGTTAGTGCAAATTTTGTTAAAGCCAGTGGTGCAGGAATGGATAATGCCTTAGTGAGTACTTCATTGCAGCGTGGATCTTCACGATGTTTTTCAATCCAGAACCGGATACCAGTTCCTCCATGGATAGCCAATATCGGCAGCAATGATTTCAGCGCAGCACGAACAGCCACTCTGTCATTTCGTGGACTTTTGTGGGCATTAAGATATTGTTGGAATTCGGCAATTGTCATGTTCCATTTTGCGGACGCAGAAGAGAAGTACAGAGCCAGTGCTTTCATTTGACTTGATTCTAAAAGTTCATCTTCTTCATCACTGCTGTCGCCTCCAATGTCCGTAGAGTAACCTTGCTGTTTAAGACATTGGCGGAGTTTGTTCTCATTATCAGTCAGTTTTTCTCCTGAGGGTACTCCAAGGCCTGCAAATATGCGGCAGGAAAGTTTCAGAAGACTCTTCTTTTCATCCGCGGGTAGCCATTGAATAAAGGCTTGCACTTTCGTCTTTTCCGGTAAGCCTTTGCGATGACACATGGAGGAAATATTAGTGACCAGTGCCCGGTCGAGCGGTTTGCCCTTAACGTCCTCGTCTTTGCCCTCCTGCCAGCCATCTTTCAAGCAGGGCAGGGTCAGGAAGGCCTTCACGTCCTTATCTTTCGGTAAGCCTTTAGAGGAACACATGGAGGAAATATTGGTGATCAGTGCGCGGTCGAGCGGTTTGCCCTTAACGTCCTCGTCTTTGCCCTCCTGCCAGCTCTCTTTCAAGCAGGGCAGGGTCAGGAAGGCCTTCACGTCCTTATCTTTCGGTAAGCCTTTGCCATTACACATGGAGGAAATATTGGTGACCAGTGCCCGGTCGAGCGGTTTGCCCTTAACGTCCTCG